>CAJAYZ010000895.1 GCA_903949225.1 uncultured Planctomycetaceae bacterium | reverse complement strand
CCGAGACGATGCCGCGAGCGCTGACGGAATCGTCGATCTCTCCGCGTTCACCGTCGTCGTGCCGGGTCGGGGGGCAGGCCACCGGCTGATTGAGATCCTCCTCGACAAGACCGCACTCCCTGGGAAGTCCGGCGGCGATCGCGCCGCCCGTGGCGGGCGCCTCGTTCCCCCGCAGACCGTCACGCTCGGCACGCTCCCGGAGGAGCTCTACGAGCCGGCCAAGCCACTCGCCGACACGGCGACCGAGACCCTCTGCTGGGTCGTGGCGCTGGCGGCCGCCAGCCAGCGCGACAGGCAACTCATCGCCCCGCTCCCCGAGGAGCCAGCGGACGGCGCCTCGGATGACGGCGACCGATCCGAGCCCGCGTCCCGCTCCACGGACGCCACCTTCGCCACGGGGAGCCTGGACGCGGCGCGGATGATGGTCTCGATGCATCGGGAATTGGCAGCCAACGGGCTGTCGTTTGCCGATCTTTCCCGGGCGGCCGACGAGGCCCTGCCGGGCTTCGGCGATCACGCCCGCTGGCAGGCACTGGCCCGGCTCGAGACGGTCTATCTCGCCGAGATCGACGCCCTTGGATTCTGGGATCGGCAAACCGCCCGGCGCGTCGCCGTGGAGCGGGGCGAAGTCGCCTTCGGCGGGCGGATCGTGCTCCTCGCCACGGTCGATGTCGATCCCCTCCAACGGAGATTGTTGGCCGGTGTCCGCGGCCGGATCGACGCGCTGATCCCTCTTCCTTCCGACATCGGGCCCGAGGCCGAGGCGTGCTTCGACGACTTCGGGTGCCTCGTCCCGGCCTCGTGGCAGGATCGTCCGCTTCCCCTTCCCCTCGATCGGATCGCGGTCGTCGACGACGGCGACAGCCAGGCCGTCGCCATCGTCGACTGGATCCGCGGCCTGGCTGGCACCCGGTCGGCCGACGAGATCACTGTCGCCGTTCCCGACCCGGCCGTCGTTCCGGCGATCGAACAGCGCCTCGCCACTGCCGGCCTGGCCGGTAGGTATGCCGCCGGACGGACCGTCGAGCGCTCGAGTCCTTGGCAGTTTGTCCGGGCGATCTTCGCATGGATGCGGCGGCGCGAGTTCGCCCCTCTGGCCGATCTGCTCCGCTGCCCCGATTGCATCGGGCTGGTGCAGCGTCGCACGGGGGAAGCGATCCCCGCTGCGATCGCCGATGGCATCGCGCTGCGTCACCTGCCGTGGGAGGTCGACCGCGATCATCTCGTCGCAGCAGCATCCCACCCCAGGGAACGGGCAGAGAACGAGGCCTTCGTGGCGATCCTCGATTGCCTCGACGCTTGGCTTGCGCCGCTTGCGGCCGCGGCTGCTGCCATCGATGCCGCCCAGCGTTCCACGCGCTGGCAGCCCCCGCAGTCGCGCACCGCGCGCCCGCGGCGAGCCGCGGTGAAGGGGGCCAGTTCGGCTCCCGCTGCGGCACTCGCCGCGGGGTGGGTCAAGGCGCTGCGGGAGGCCTGCACGGCGGCCGTGGAGGGGATCGACATCGACCGTGACGACGCCTCGACACGTGTCTTCTCCCGTTCGCTTGCCGCCCTCGGCGAGGAGCTTGCCGATCTGGAGACGCTTCCCGACCGACTCGTCGCCGCCGCCGGATCAGCCGGCATGGAGCGACTTCTGCTCTCCACCTGGGGACGCGCTCAGCTCCCGCCTCCCCAGGATCCGACGGCGATCGAGCTCGTCGGCTGGCTCGAGGTGGCCCTCGACGACAGCCCGGCCATGGCAATCACCAGTTGCGTCGAGGGGTGCCTGCCGGGGAGCGCCGGGCGGGATCCCCTCCTCCCCGAACCGCTGCGTCAGGCCCTCGGCCTCGACAACGCCACGCGGACAGCCGCCCGTGACGCCTGGATGCTCGCCGTCGCCGCCGCCCGCGACGATCTCCTCGTCGTCGTCCCCCGCCGCGCTGCCGACGGTTCGCCGGCGGTGCCGAGCCGGCTCCTCTTCCGCCGCTCCCCCGATGAGGTCGTCGCCGCGGCGAAGCGTCTGTTTGCCCCTCCACGGGCTGCGGCCACGGCCGGCCCTCCGACGGTTCTCCCATCCCGGCTGGTCGTCCCCGCGCCGAGCTTGGTGGTGATGCCGTCCCCGGCCGACTTCCCGCCGATGCGGGTCACCGAGTTCCGCGACTACCTCGCTTGTCCCTACCGCTACTGGCTCAAGCACCGCCTCGAGCTCTCGACCTCCGGTGACGAGGCGCTCGAATTGGGGCCCGGCGACTTCGGAACGCTGATCCACGAGTGCCTCGACCGCTTCGGCAAGAACGAAGCGATTGCCTCGAGCGTCGATTCCCGAGAGATCAGCGACTGGCTCTCGGCCGCGCTCGATCGCTTCATCGACGAGCGCTACGGCCCCGGGGCGGCGCCTGCGGTGTTCGTGCAGGCTGAGCTGGCGCGGCGACGGCTCCGCGAGTTTGCCCGCGTCCAGGCCGACCGCACCGGCGAAGGCTGGGTGATCCATGCCACCGAGCAGATCGTCCGCTCGTCGGCCTTCGTCGTCGATGGCGTGCCGGTGCGGCTATCGGGAAAGATCGACCGCATCGACCATCACCCCGACGATGGCCGCTGGGAAGTGCTCGATTACAAGACGTCGGCCCGGGGAAAAACCCCTGAGCGCACCCATCGCGATGCCCGCGGTTGGATCGATCTCCAGTTGCCGCTCTACCGGCATCTCCTCGTCGAGGTCGAGGGGATGCCCGAGCTCGATCTGGCCAATCCGCTCCGAGTGGGCGTCGGCTACTTCAATGTCCCCGCCCGCGTCGAGGAGATCCGCATCGAGACCGCCTCGTGGACGATGCCGGAGTACGACTCGGCAGACGAAGCCGCCCGCGAGGTCGTCCGCGCCGTCCGGGAGGGGCGATTCTGGCCCCGCAATGACGACGCCGCAGGATCCTTTCCAGAGTTCGACGCGATCTGCCAGACCCACACCATCCGCGATGATGAAGACGAGGGAGACTCCGCATGACACCGACCCCGCGCGACTCCCGCCGTCGCCCTACGAAGCCGGACAAGGCTGCCGACGGAAACGTCTCCTCAGCCCCCGCTGGCCCGACGACCCACGCATCGACGCCGGCGCCGGCGAACCGCCCGCTCGAACCGATCGTCCGGGTGCTCGCGAGTGCCGGCACCGGCAAGACCCACGCCCTGTCGACGCGGCTGATCCGCCTCCTTGCCGACGGGTCCGAGATCGACGACATCTTTGCCGCGACGTTTGCCCGCAAGGCGGCCGGCGAGATCCTCGCCCGGGTCCTCCAGCGGCTCGCCGCAGCCGCCGATCCCTCCACGCCGGCGGAGACGTCGACGCTGGCAGCGGCGATCGATCGGCCGACCGCCGACGCCCTGTTCTTCCGCGATCTCCTCGTCCGTGTCACGGCAAACGTCGACCGCCTGGCGGTAGGGACGCTCGATTCGTTCTTCGTGACCTGTGCCGATGCAGCCCGCTTCGAGCTCGGGCTCCCGCCGGCCTGGTCGATTGGCACCGAGGCCGACCTCGCCAACCAGCGTCGCCGCGCGATCCACCGAACGATCTCCGATGCGCTCGCGGCCGGGCCCTCCGGGGGAAGCGGGGGCGACTCTCCGGCGAAGCTCCTGGCGACGCTCATGGTGCATTCGTCCGGAGGCGCGACGACGACCGGCCTCGAAGAGGCGATTGAGAACATTGTCAACGATCTCGCGTCGCTGCACCGCGACGCCGAGCCGGCAGCCTGGGATTGGCTGTCGGTGCCCAGGCCTCCCTCAGGCGACGCGCTCTCCGCGGCGGTCGAGACGCTGCGGGCGAGCGTGTTCGACGATTCTCGCGTGGCCGACGCCCGGGATGCCGCCATCGCCGCTTTGGAGCAGTCCGACTGGAAATCGCTCCTCTCGAAGGGGATCGTGCCGAAGCTCCTCGCCGGCGAGACGAAATACCAGCGGAAGCCGATCGATCCGGCCGTCGCCGGAGCCTACTGGACGATCATCGATCTTTTGAAGTCGGTGATCCTGGCCCGCACCGCCACCCAGACCAGGGCGTTTCGGGATCTCCTCGACCACTATGCAGCCACCGCCGATCGGCTCATGGCCAGCGACGGAATGGTGTCGTTTGACGACGTCACCAGGCTCGTCGGCTCCGCCGCCGGCGACGGCACCCTCGATGCCGCACGGTGGCGCGGAATCCGGTTCGCGAAGCATCTCCTCATCGATGAATTCCAAGACACCTCACCGAGCCAGTGGCGCGTCCTCGAGCGGCTCGCGGAACACGCCGTCACCGCCTCCGGCTCATTTTTTGCCGTCGGTGATCGGAAGCAGGCGATCTACGGCTGGCGCGGCGGGGCCGCGGAGCTCATCGATGCCCTGCCCGATTTCTTCGCCGCCGGAAAGCGGCCGCTCGTATCGCTTGACCTCGCCGCCAGCTATCGCTCGAGCCCTGCCATCCTCGACACCGTCAACCGGGTCTTCGAGCGGCTCGCCAGGGCAGAGCCACTCGCCGATCACGCCCGTATTGCTGCCCTGGCAAGCAGCGAGTTCCCGCGCCACCAGGCTGCCCGTGAAGCCCTCCCCGGCTGGGTGCGACTGCGCACCTGCGCCGCTCCCGAGGAGGGACAGAAGGGAACCGCTCTCCTCCTCGCCGCCGCGGCGACGAGGGCCGCAGTACTCTCCCGGGCCAACCCGGGGAAATCGGTGGGAGTCCTCGTCCGCACGAACAAGGCGGCAGAACTGGTGATCGCAGAATTGAAAAGAAATGGCATCGTGGCCAGCGCCGAGGGGGGCCAACCGCTCGCCGATTCGCCGGCCGTCGAACTCGTGCTCTCCGCCCTCCACCTCGTCGATCATCCTTCCGACGCGGCAGCGCGGTTCCACGTCGCCACTTCCCCTCTCGCTTCGCTCCTCGGCTTGGATACCACCGGGGCCGCCGGTGACATCCCCGCTTCCTGCGTCGCGACGCTCGATCGGCTCCGCCGTGATCTGGTCGATGACGGGTATGGACCGGTGCTCGCCCGCCTGGCCGCGGCGGTCGGCCCGTCAGGTTCGCACCGAGATCTCCGTCGGCTCGAACAACTCGTCGCCGCGGCCCGCGAATGGGATCTCGAAGGGGGACAGAGCCGCGAGGGATTGGTGCGAACCGCCCCATTCGTCCACCACTGCCGAACGGTGAATGTCGCCGATCCGGTCGTGTCGCCGATCCGCGTGATGACGATCCACAAAGCAAAGGGGCTCGAGTTCGATCTCGTCGTCCTCACCGATCTCGATCGCAAACTCGTCGCCCACCCGCCCCGCGTGGTCGTCGACCGAAAGAGTCCCCTCGAACCGATCCGCCGGATCCTCGTCCACGTCGCGAAGGAAAACCAGCCACTCCTCCCCGATGACTGGCAGGAGGTGTGCGCGGCGGCGAGCGACCCGGTCATCCGTGAGGCAATCGCCACGCTCTATGTCGGCCTCACCCGGGCCGCCCAGGGAATGGAGATTCTCATCCGACCGGCGACCGAGAAGGAGCGGTCGATCCCCAAGACCCTCGCCGGTGTGATCCGCTCCACCCTCCCCGAGACTCCCGACGCTCCGGCTGAATCGATGCTTTGGATGCACGGCCATCGCGCCGATCCCGCTGACGACTCCCTCCCGGCCGACAGCCCCGTCGCACCGGCACCGATCATGGATTCCGTGGAGCACGGGTCGATGTCGGCGCCGGGCACGCGGCGTCGGACGAGGCCTGCGACCGTCGCCGCCGCGGATCAGGGCCCCGGACAGGCATCACCGCCCGTTGAGCCCACGCTACCGATTCTCCTCCGCCCCCTCCAGAATGGTCAGCGCCGGCGCTCCCGCCCCCGTCACACCCCCTCTTCCGCCGAAGGGGGGAGGATCATCAGTGCCTCGGCCCTGCTCGACACCGGCTCGCGGACGGCGCGGAGCGTCGGCACAATCCTCCATGCCTGGATCGAGCAGGTCGGTTGGGGGGATGACATGCCGGCCGACGACCTGCTGCGGCGGATCGCTTGCCGGGAGCCGGCACTGGCCTCGCAGGTGGAGAGCCTGATCGCTGATTTCCGGACGATGTGTGCCTGCCCGGCCGTGGCCGCCGTCCTGGCGCGACCGGAAAACCAGTTGCCGCGGAAGTTTGTCTCTGCTGATCTCCCAGCCGGGCCAGCCGAGCCGAGCCTCCACCGGGAACAGGCGTTCGCCCTCGACGACGGGGAAGGAACGCTCCTGGGGATCATCGACCGGATGGTGCTG
>CAJAYZ010000894.1 GCA_903949225.1 uncultured Planctomycetaceae bacterium | reverse complement strand
TGGCCTCCGTGCACTCAGGAGACTCTCACTCCGCAATCCTTGCTCCGTTCGATTTTCTACGCCGCTCGATCGCCACGGGCATCCCCTCCACCACCAGAGATCCCCGATGGACTCAAAAAAGTTCGGAGATGGGGGCGGTGCCGAAGTCGGCGAGGGGGAAGGGGCGGCCGGCGGGGCCGGGGAGGAGGGTGGTGGGGTCGAGGCCGAGGGAGTGGAAGATGGAGGCGACGATGTCGCCGGGGACGACGGGCCGCTCGGCGGGGAAGCCGCCGATGGTGTCGCTCTTCCCCACGACTCTGCCCCCCTGAACGCCGCCGCCGGCAAACGAGCAGGTGAAGCAGCCGGGCCAGTGGTCGCGGCCGCCGGCGGGGTTGACCTTGGGGGTGCGGCCAAACTCGGCGAGCGTGGTGACGAGCGTGTCGCCGAGGAGCCCGCGGTCGTGGAGGTCTTCCACGAGGGTGGCATAGGCCTGGTCGTACATCGGGCAGACGATGTTCTTCATCCCTTCGATCGAGGTGAAGGGCTTGGAGCCGTGGATGTCCCAGGTGATCTCGTCGAAGACGGTGAGGAAGGTGTTGATGGTGACGAACCGGACGCCCGCTTCGACGAGGCGGCGGGCGAGGAGGCAGCACTGCCCGAAGCGGTTCATTCCGTAGCGTTCGCGGACGGCGGCCGGCTCCTGGGAGAGATCGAAGGCGGCGCGGGCCTGAGGGCTGGTCATCATCCGGTAGGCGGCCTGGAAGGAGTCGTCGAGGAGGCGGGCATCTTCGCTGGCCTCGAACTCCCGCACGGAGGCTTCGACGACGTCGCGCATCTTCCGACGGCGGTCGAGGCGGGTGACGCTGATCTGGTCGGGAGGGAGGAGGTCGGGGACCTTGAAATTGGGCTGGGAGGGATCGGCCATGAGGGCGAACGGGTCGTGGGCTTTGCCGAGGAAGCCGCCGGCCTGACCGTTGGGGAGGTTGCCGCCGCCGCGGCCCATGAGTTGGGGGAGAACGACAAACGGGGGGAGGTCGGTGCGGCGGCCGAGGAGGTAAGAGGCGACGGCGCCGGCATGGGGGGAATTGACCCCGCCGGTGAAGCGGCGGCCGGTCTGCATCATCTGCCAGCCGGCATCGTGGACGGCGGCCCCGTCGTGGTGGCAGGAGCGGACGAGGGAGAACTTGTCGGCGACGGCGGCATGGCGGGGGAGGAGTTCGGAGACCTCGAAGGCGTCGGTCTTCGTGCGGATTGGCTGGAAGGGGCCGCGGACCTCGGCTGTCGCCTCCGGCTTCATGTCCCAGAGGTCGAGGTGGCTCGGGGCCCCGAGGTTGAAGATCATGATGCAGGAGCGTTTTTCATGCCCGGGGCGAACTTGCCCTTCCGCGGCGGCACGGGCGAGTTGCGGCAGGGAGAGGCCGATGCACGAGAGGGCGCCGACATGGAGAAAATCACGCCGGGAGGGGCCGTTGCAGAGGCTTGTTCGGTGCGGGACGCGGAACTCGAACATCGTGATTGTCTCCCTGGAGTCGTCAGAGTCGCTGGCGAGCCGGGGTGAGTTTCACCCCGCGGCCAACATCCCCCCGAACGGTCTTCATCGTACCTCCTCGGCCGAGCCCGTGGCAGCCTTGCGACCGGCCCCTGTCCCTGGGGAGCGTGGTGTGGGATGATCTGAAGACGTGGGATCCCGCAGGGCGTGAGCCGGGGATTGGTGGACGCATTCGTGGGAGGTGGGGCATGGTGAATCTGGTGGGCTTGTTCGGTCAGCTGGGCTTGTTTAGTCAGGTGGCAGGGGGGAACGGGGCGATCTTGTGGGTCGTGCTCGGCGTGATTGCCGCGGCGGTGGTGGGGGGAATCCTCCTCTACAATCAGCTCGTGGCGATGGAAGTGCGCTGTGACAATGCCTGGAGCGATATCGACGTTCAGCTCAAGCGGCGGCACGACCTGATCCCCAACATCGTCGAGGCGGTGAAGGGGTATGTCGGCTACGAGAAGGGAACGCTCGAAGCGGTGGTCAACGCCCGCGCCAAGGCGATGTCGGCCGGGTCGGCGAAAGACACAGCGGCCGCGGAAAACGCCCTCACAGGGACGCTCAAAAGCCTGTTTGCTCTGGCCGAGTCGTATCCACAACTGCGCGGCAGCGAGCAATTCACCGGGCTGCAGCAGTCGCTCTCCTCGATCGAGGAGGCCCTTCAAGGGGCCCGTCGCTACTACAACGCCTCGGTCCGCGATCTGAACACGTCGGTGCGGATGTTTCCCTGGAATCTCCTCGCTGGTGTCGCCGGGGCCCGTCCCCGAGAGTTTTTCGAGATCAGCGATGCGGCAGAGCGGGCGGTGCCGAGCGTGAAGATGTCGTGATCGGGCACGGAGGTTCGGCGATCATGATTGGGCTGCTCTGGCTGCTGTTCTGGCGGCTGCCTCGAGGGGCCGTGGCGGCGTGGGGGCTGTTGGTTCTCGGGATGCTGCTCGCCCCGGCGGCGTGCGGCCAGGAACGGTCGATCGCGATCGAAGATTTCGACGCCGCGATCACCGTCGCGGAGTCGGGGGCGGTCGAGGTCGCCGAGACGATCCGGCTCCGCTTTACGGGAGCGTGGAACGGCATCCATCGGCGGATCCCGGTGCGGTATACAGATGATCGCGGCGAGAACTACGGCCTGCGGTTGAATCTCCTCGGCGTCAGCGACGAAGCCGGGAAGCGGCTCGAAGTGTCGCGGTCGCGGCAGCGCCACGAGGACGATCTCAAGATCTGGGTGCCGGGGGCCGTTGATGCTGTCCGCACCGTGGTGATCCGCTACACGGTCGGCCGGGCGCTGAAGTTCTTCGACGACCACGACGAGTTTTACTGGAACGTCACCGGCGACCAGTGGCCCTACCCGATCGGCGCGGCGCGGGGGCGGATCAGTCTGCCGGGGGCCGTCGAGAACATCCGCGTCAACGCCTTCACCGGCGGCTACCGGTCGACGGAGCGGTCGGTGGCGATCACCGTCGACGGCCAGAAGCACAGTCCGGAGGATGCATTCAAGGCGGCCGGTGAATCGGCGCCGCCGCCGGCGGGCGGGGGGCATGAGGTCGAGGTGTCGTCGACGCGCACCCTTGGCATCCGCGAAGGGCTCACGGTCGCGGTGGCCTGGAATCCGGGGGTGGTGCGCCGGCCAACGGCCCTCGAGAGCAGGCTTGCGTGGTTTCGCGACAACGCCGGGGCGCTGATGCTTTCGGGGCTCGTGGCCCTGATCCCGCTGATGACGTTTGGCGGCATGCTCCGCCACTGGTGGCGGGTGGGGCGGGATCCGCGGCCGGGGCCGGTGGTCGTGCAGTATGAACCGCCGCCGGGGCTGGGGCCTGCCGAGGTGGGGACGCTTGTCGACAATTCCCCCGACAACCGCGACCTCATGGCGATCCTTGTCGACTGCGCCGTCAAAGGAATCATCCGCATCCGGGAAACGGCGCCGGCCGGATGGTTTCAGGCGCCTAAGTACGCCTTCGACTTGCTCGTTCCCTCCAAGGATTGGAAGGCTATTTCCCCGGCCGCTGCGGCCCTGCTCGACGGGATGTTCACGCAGACGTCAGGCCATTGGGCTGACATGACCGGCGTCGTCTGCTCGGTGACCTCCGACGAGCTTGGCAACCGCTTCTACACCCACCTTCCCGCGATCAAGGGGGCGATCTTCGGGAGCCTCGTCAAGGATGGGCACTACGCCGAGCGGCCCGATCATGTCCTCACGCAGTATCTCATTGCGGCCCCCGTGGCCGGGGTGGCGGTGGCGGGGATCCTCGTCGGTCTCAACAAGCTCGCCTGGCAGTTGCCGAGCGAACTGGTGATCCCGCAGGCGATCCTCGGCGGTGTGCTCACCGCCGTGATCCTCGGCGGATTTGCCGTGATCATGCCGGCCCGGACTGCCAAGGGGGGGCAGGCGAGAACAGCGATCCTCGGGTTTCAGGAGTTCCTCTCCCGGGTCGATGCCCACCGGCTCTCCACGCTCCCGATGACCCCCGAGCTCTTCGAACGCTTTCTCCCCTACGCGATGGCGTTGGGGGTGGAGGGGCGCTGGGCCAAGGCATTTGAGGGGATCTGCAAGGAGCCCCCCCAGTGGTACACCGGGACCGGACCGGTGGGGCATTTCCAGCCCTACGGCCTCACCCAGAGCCTCGGGCAGATGGGGCAGGTGACCTCCCAGGCCATGACCTCGGGGCCCCGTTCGAGCGAGGGATCGGGTTTTGGCGGCGGGGATGGGGGGGGAGTCTCTGGCGGCGGGGGGTTTTCCGGCGGCGGCTTCGGCGGCGGCGGGGGCGAGGGGTTTTGAAGCTGGCCTGGGAATC
>CAJAYZ010000893.1 GCA_903949225.1 uncultured Planctomycetaceae bacterium | reverse complement strand
TGAGCCAGACGAGCACTCCGGCGGTGATGAGCACCAGGAGGCAGTCGGAGAGAAATCCTATGATGTTGATCGAAAGGAAGTTGTTGATCTGGTCGGTGTCGTTACTGATCCGCGAGATCAGGTCGCCGGTCCGTTTGACGGCAAAGAAATCGAGCGACAGTGACTGCATGTGGGCATACGTCTTCACGCGCAGCTCCGCGGCCACCCGCTCGCTCACCCACGCCAGCACCCACAGCTGCGCCCAGGAGAGGATCCAGGCCACGACCGCCGAGATCACCAGGCCCCCGAGATACCACCAGACGAGCGAAAACGGCACCGCCTCGCCGGCCTGGCGCGGAATCAGCACGCGGTCGACCAGTGGCATGGTGAGGTAGGGGGGCACCAGGACCGCCACGGTCCCGGCGAGCGAAAGCCCCAGGCCGATCAGGGCCGGGCCGAGATAGGGGCGGGCAAACGGCGCCAGGCGGACGAGCATCCGCCAGGACGGTGTTCCTGTGGTGGGGAGATCGTCTGCATCGTCATCCTCGGCCTGGTCGCGGCGATGGATGGCATGGGGCTCGGCGTGACTGGCATCTCCCCCCTCGTTCGGTTCGCTCCCGTCGCTCTCACCATTGCTAGCGGAGAGGTGGGCGGCGCCCGGCCGCGGTGTCTGCTGGCGCTGCCGCGAAGGGAGTTGCTCGAAGGCGTCCTTGAGAGCGTGCATCCCCTTCGCCTGCGCGAGGGAGAACAGCCAGCGTGCCACCACGCGTCCCGCGGCCAACAACTCGATCCTCCCCACGCCCCCACGAATCCGGAGGTCGAGACTCGAGGTGTCGTCGAGGTGCCACCAGACCGGTCCCGACGACGGGGCTGGGGAAACTGGATCAGGCTCCAGTGAAGCCGGTGGATCGGCAATGATCCGGCGGTCGGTAAGGCAGAGGAAACCCTCGGTGAACCGCATGGAAGCGTCGAGGTCGAACGTCGCCGTGGCGATGACCGACTCCCCCGTGCCGAGGACGAAAACGCTTCCCCAGGGGGTGCCGGTTATGCCGGCTGACGAATCGGTGGGGGCGGGGAGAGGAGGGCGGGATGCCATGGAGTGGGGAGGACGATGAATGCGGGAGGGGGTCGGATGGCCCCGCTGGCACCGATTCAAGCGCGGGAAGCCCGAAAGCAGAGCAGCGATCGGAGACGGAGGAGGCCGGGAAACAACAAGGAGCACACCAAGGAGCATTGTACGCCAGCCGCAGTTCGGCCAAAGCAGCGACCGCCGTGACAGTGCCGGGGCGTCGGAAGAAGGAGGGAAAAAATGAAGTATTTTCATTCCCCCTTCCCAACCCTCCGCAGGATGCGTGAACCTTTTACCAAGCGGTGCGGGTCCGGCTTGGGGGGGAGAGTCCTCGCGGAGCGACCCAAACCGTGGCTTTCCCCGGAAACCCGTGGGGCCGTCGGCAGGTGGGGGGAGAAGGGAATGGATGGCACGGGAAATGCTCGTCCGGTGAACGTTGGCGGCAATTTGCACTCGTTCCGTCAGGTCGTAGAATCTGGAGGTTGGTTCCAGTCACGGTGGTGACGGAGCCACTCCAGCCCGGCGATGGTCTGATCGCTTTCGCCGGGAATTTGGGGTTTTTCAAGTCGGTGTTCGAATCATGGTGCCGTGGGGATCGGGTACCGCAAGCGAACGCGCGTCCGTGTGGCGTGCGGCGGTGCACAGCGAACTCACGGTGTGGGATTCATTCGATCCATGGCCACTTTGGCCGGTTGGTTTTCGGTCGACAAAAGTTTTCTCTCGACTCTACGCCGCACCGCAACGCCTACGTTTGCGATCGGTGTCTCTTTCGCAGTGGCGGTGGACCACGGCCCGCCATGATGTCGGTGACCCCGGCTGGTGCGCCTTTTTCGCGCACTGGCCCTTGTGACCCATCGGGTGCCAGGGGGTTGTGCGACGCGCACTCCCTCTACTCCCGGTGTCGTCCTGTCGTCCGCATCAGCCCCTCGGAACGTCCGACGGGCGAGGCAGAGTCGAGTCCCTGGCCCCCGCACGCGTCCGCGGTTGGGCGAAATAAAGTGAGCCGGTTTCTGTTCATGGACACTCAAGCGTCCTGCTTTTCCCTGTCGGTCGCCCGCGCAACGATCGAAGGTGCTGCATGAGCAAGTTCGACATGCGCGCTGATGTGATTTTCGAAAACTTTCACCGCAATCCAGCGCTCCTCGAGCGCGGCTTGGGGTGTTACTCGCTGCGAATGCTCGACTGGATCGCCGGGGATTTTCTCGGGTCGCACATCAACGTGATGGCGATGACGCGCTACGGGAAGGAGCCGGCCCGGGCGGAGGCCTCGTTCGACTCGTTCTTCTCCTCGGAGAAATCGACGAGGGTCCGGACCGATTCGAGCATGGACGAACTCCAGCCTTTCCTCGAGGAGAGCATCGGCCTCCTCCACGAGAACTTCCCCGAGTCGTACGTGCTCTGCTACCAGTCGTCTCGGCAACTCGAACGCCTGGCGCGGCAGTATCCGAGCATTCGGATGATGAATCCTCCGGCGGCGATGTCGGAGCTTCTCAACCGCAAGACCTGGGTGCGCCGAAAGCTGAAAGCGCTCGGGGTTCCGGTGATTCCCGGCGATGAGGTGCTTCTTTCCCCTGACCTGTTCCGCGATCTCGTCGACCGCTACGGCATGCCGTTGGTGGTCAGTCTTGATCAGTCGGCTGCCGGCTCTGGCGTCCATCTGATCGAGAGCGAGTCGCAATTCCGTGCGGTGGCTGCTGCCAACCTGGGCGCACCGGCCTCGGTGATGCAGTACATCGACGGCAAGAGCATGAGCCTGACCGGCGTGCGGACGCAGGATTACGTCATCCTCGGTGAGCCGTCACTCCAGGTCATCGGCCAGAAGAGCCTGACGAATCTGAGCTTCGGCTGGTGCGGAAACGACTTTTCGGGCTCACATCTGACCGACCATGAGGTCGAGCAGATGCGCGACATGCAGACGAGGATCGGCGAGTGGCTCGGCGAGCTGCGGGTCGGCAAGCAGAAGGGCTTCCACAGCATCTTTGGGGTCGACTACATCTCCGACGGCGAGAATGTTTACTTCACGGAGATCAATCCCCGCTTCCTCGGCACCACGGCGCTGGTTGCCGATCGCCAGCAGGAGATGGGGAAGATTCCGGTGAGCTTCTTCCATCTCGTGCCTCATCTGCCGGACGTCTACCTCGATGACGAGTTCGTGGCAGAATACAACCGCCGTGGAGATCCCCTCAACGTCTCCCAAATGTGCCTGCACAACATCATGGGCGAAGACGTGGTGGTCGAGGCGTCGATCGAGCCCGGTCGCTACATCTTCGAACGCGATCAGCTGCGATACCTCGGCCCCGCCCAGCGGCTCGCCGACACCGAGTCGTACGACGAGGTGTTGATCACCGGCGAGATTCCGGTGGAAGGCACGCACCTGCTGCGGACTTCCGACGAGATCTGCAAGGTCTACACCTACCGCCCCGTGCTCGGACGCGACGGTCGGACGCTCAACTTCCAGGCCGAGCAACTCGTCAAGGCGGTCCAAAACTCCTTCCGGCTGTCGCCCGTCAGGAAGTAGCGAAGCGATGACGTTCCACGAGCCGGCCGACACGCGGGTGGCGTGGCTGTCGGAGGAGAACGCCGGTCTCCGGGCCGACTTTCTCGCGCACGCCATCCGGCGTCGGGCCTACGAGCCCCGCGATCCGGAGCCGTGTGACATCTCGTTGGTGCCACGGGTGGTGACCGCAGCGCGGCGGCGGTGGCTCGGGCCGCTCGTGGAACGGCTCGTCAAGGCTTCGATCGACGCGGCGCTCGATGCCCGGGGGACCCTACCCGGGGATGACGACGGATTCTCCCTCGCCTGGATTGCCGGGCAGGTGGGCCGTCTGCCGCGGCAGTTCGTCGGCAACGTGCGATTCGATTTCCTGCCGCAGGGGGATGAACTCAAGCTCCTCGAAGCCGGATGGGTGAACCTCAGCGCCGTCGACTACGCCCCGCAGGCAGCCGCCGCGCTGCTCGACACCGTGCCCACGCTCGGGGAGTCGTTCGACGTGGAGCGACCGTGCTTGGGGATGAAACGCCGCCTCGACGAACTCGGCGTGCGGACGCTCGTCATTCTCGTCAAGGAGACCCACACCCCGTACGCCGAGAATGATTGGGAGCTGATCCGCGAGGTGCTGCGGCCGATCGAGTCGATGGTGCTCTCCGAGCGGGAGTATGGCGCCCTTTCCTGCCGCGACGGCAAGGTGCATCTCGGTGATCTGCCGATCGACGCGGTTTACCTCCGCGCCCTCGACGGACCGGCCGCCTTCTCCGGGCCCCATGCCCGGCTCAATCGCGAAGCGCTGGCTCTGCTCTTGGGGTCGGATGTGATCTTCCTCGATCATCCCCTCCTCCTGCTCGCCGAAGACAAGGATCTGTCGTTCCTCGTCGATCGGGATCCGGGGCTTGCCGAGGTGGTGCCACGGATGCGGCCGGCACGCGGGGCCGTCGGCGCGGATGCAGCGCAGTGGGTGCTCAAGCTCCGTGACCGCCATTCCGGGGAGGGGGTGTTTTTCGAGGCCTGCGATCTGGAGCGCCATGGCGACGACGCCGGCGCGATCCTCCAGGAAAAGCTGGAGGCCAATCGCTTCCCGATCGCCACCCTCCACGGGCATCGAGGGAACGCCATCACCGATCTCGCCGTCCATGTCTCCTACCGGTACGACGTCCCTGCCCGGAGGCTGATCACCGCCGAGGTGGCCGGGTACTTCTCGCGGTTTTCGCGGGAGGGTTTGCGAGTCAACCTCTGCACCGGTGGCGGCATCGTGCCGGTGCTCTCCGAACGGGAGGATGGACCATGAGCGAGCGCGTTTTCCGCCGGCTCGACGAGTCGCTCGAACGGCAGATTTCCACCGTCGACATGCGGCGCTACGAAGAGAGGCTCCGCGAACTGCTCTACTGGGATGAACGTGAGCCCTGCGATGCGTCAATCCTACCGCTGGTGATCAGCCATGAGCGGCACACGGCCTACGAGCGCGCGAGTGCGTGCCTGTGCAACGCGGCGCTCGAAGCCTTTGTCGGACGTCGCGACCCGGCGCTGTTCGCCGGCGACTCACTCCAGCAGCTCGTGCAGGGCTTCCCACTCCGCCAAGACGTGATCTCGGGCAACGCCCGGTTTGATTTTCTCGAACGCGGTGACGACATCCGCCTCGTGGAGATGAACTTCGTCGGCGTGGGGACGGTGGGGCACTCGCTCCAGGCAACGCGGGCCTTGATCGACCTCGTGCCGGAGCTCGCCGAGCGTTATCGCCTCCTTCATCCCACGCACGCCTTCCGCGAGCAGCTGCTGCGGCAGGGGATCGGCACGATTGCCCTGCTCACGAAGGACAATGACCGGGAGTTTTATGGCTCGTGGCTCGATCGGGTGATCATCGCCGAAGGCGTCAGGCCGGTGGAGATGATCATCGTGCCGCGTGCCGAGTGGCCGGAGTTCACCAGCGACGGCTCGGCACTCATGTTCCGCGGCCGGAAGATCGACGCGATCTATCCGCGCGAGCTGACCTGGCAGGATTCGATGCGCGCCGAGGCCGACTGGTGCCGGTTCTTCCTCTCGAGCGGCGCCTTCTGCTACGACCATTGGTCGCTTGTTCTCGTCGAGGACAAGGATCTGCGTTTCCTGGAGCGGATCGATCCTGCCGCCGGCGCCTACCTTCCCCGCACGATCGACCTCGAGGCCCTCCCCCCCGGAGCCGACACCTCCGGAATGGTCCTGAAGCGGAAGCATGAGCATGGCGGGGAGGGCGTGTGGATGTCGCCGGTGGATCTTCCGCAGGAGCATCGCGGGGATTACATCCTCCAGGAGCGCATCGCCATGAATCAGACGCATGTGAAGAGCCTGATGGGATTCGAGGGGGTGGT
>CAJAYZ010000892.1 GCA_903949225.1 uncultured Planctomycetaceae bacterium | reverse complement strand
TGTCGAAATCGGCGCTCGACAGGTCAACGAGCGTCCCGGCGCCGGTGACGACCAAGCTCCCGAACCCGGCCCCGGCCAAATTGACAGCCGCGCCGGCCTGC
The DNA here is from genome assembly GCA_903949225.1 of uncultured Planctomycetaceae bacterium. Lineage (GTDB taxonomy): Bacteria > Planctomycetota > Planctomycetia > Pirellulales > UBA1268 > QWOP01. Next base: position 1,508 of record CAJAYZ010000892.1, on the reverse strand, counting down.
GGGAGCGTGAGGCTGGCCGTGCCGAAATTGGCAGACCGAAGATCGGCGCTCGTGGCCTGGAGCGACACCGCATCGGCCGGCAAGGCCTGGGCACAGTGGATCGAGCCGGCGGAAATCGACACGTTCCCAAGCTTGGCTCCCACCAGGAGCGTGTCGATCGCTGCCGCTCCTGCCGGAGCCGTGTTGCGGACGTCGAGCGCGCCTGCGCCGACATCGAGCGTCAGATTGCCGCTCCACCCCGCCACATCGAGCAGATCGCCTACCGGGGCGGCCGGGGCGGAGCTGGTTCGGACCACGATCGAGGCATTGCCGCTGGCCTTGAAGGCATCGACCCCCGCGCCGAGATCGACAAACAGCGAACCCCCCAGAGCCGTCGGATTGAACAAACCGGTCACGGCACCGTCGGGGAGGAGAATTGGAAGGGGGACACCGTGAGCGGTGACCGAGGCAGCGCCAGTGGCGATGACCTCCAAGCGGTCGCTCCCGGAGGTGCCGTAGACGACCAGATCGTTCCCGACGACACCGGCGGAGAACACTGACACGGCCAAGCGTTGCGCCGTCGGTGCCCGTCCACTTTCGCTGACGAACACATCAAAAGCGGTGCTGCCCCCATCCGCTCCGGGGCTGAAGGAGAGCAGGCCGGAGGTCTGTCCGATCGTCGCCCAAGCCGGGGCGTCGGCGCCGAGCGAATAGGAAACCCCGACCGGATTGGCCGATGGGGCAGGCACGACCATGCTGACAGTCGAGTGCTTGAGAACGTTGGCCGCGGTCGTGAAGGGGGTCAGTTGCGGGGCGAGCGTCGGAAAGAGGATCCCGGCCCCGTCGAGCAACGCCCGGGACTCGAGCCCCTCGAGGCGGAGCGTCGCGCCAAGATTGGCCTGCCGGCGAGAGACGGCCGCCCGCCGGAGGCGCAGTTTCCAAGCGAGGAGAATCCGGTCACGGAGACGCATCCTGGCCATTTTTTGCAACTCCCTTTTGTCTGCCGAGGCACCGCAAGAGCGCTGGCGAAACCCGTTCCGTTCAGGGAACCGCACCCGAACCGAAACCCGGCCGACTTCTCCCCGGAAAAGGATGTTAACAGCCATCCATTGGCTCGACCGGTGGGCCGAAAAATACACCACTTTGGGGGGGGGCGGCAACCTCCCTTACTGGTATGCAAGCAAAAGGCCATTTTGGCCCTCAGAATGGCTTCGGAGGGCCTTGCCCACAGGAGCAACGAGCCGCTCAGAAGAGCTCGTTTCCGCCCTGAACGTCGAGCCGATGCCCGGCCCGGGTGCTGCGCCAGTATTCCCAATGGTCGGCGTAGCCCTGGTCGGCGGGAGTGTGCCAGTAGACGTCGAGTTGCCCCCACTTGCTCTCGATGAGGACAAACCCGTTCCGTCCGATGGCCCGGACGAGACCGGTGTGGTTTGGCACCCCATCGCCATCCCGGTAAACGATGAGATCGGAGGGCTGCGGATCGACCACCTCCGCGTAGCCGTTTTCGTGAAGGATGTTGTCGACGCTCT
>CAJAYZ010000891.1 GCA_903949225.1 uncultured Planctomycetaceae bacterium | reverse complement strand
TCGCTCCCGAATCGGTGCACGGACGTTGGGCAGCGCATCGGCACCCTCGCCCGTCGCCTGGATAGCCAGGCCACCGACCGCGTCCGGGCCAACGAACAGTGCCGCGAAGCCGACCGCCTCGTCGAGGTGGCCAAGCGCGGTCTGGCGGTGCAGCGGCCCGATCTCCCCAAGGCGGGGCAGGTGATCGATGCCGCCGAGACGGCCGTCGTCTCCGCCGAGACCCTCGCCGACGACGACGAGCGGCTCGCCCGTCAGGCCTTCAACGGAATCGAGACCGCCGACCACGAGCTGCGAAAGGTGGCCGGCTGGTATGCGGAAGGGGTGAAGCCCGATGTCCGCTCAGGCCTCGCGGCCCTGGAGAACGCCAAAGGATTGCTCGCGCGGCAGCGCTATGAAGATGCGATCCGGGCCGCAGCCGAGGCCCAGCGACTCTCACGCGAGGCTCTCGCCGAAGCCAGCGACGAGGCGGGCCGCCGCCGGCGCGCCAGGCAGATGGAGATGCAGCGCCGCCAGATGGAGGATTCGTTCGTGCGGATGTCGCGGGGGGCTGGGCCTTGGGTGATCCAACTCCCCGGTGGAACTTTCTCGGGGCCCGATCCGTGGCGAACCGTCCAGGCCAGACCGGCCGCGCCCCAGGGCGGGGGCCAGACATCATCCGGAGGCTGGGGCAGTCGCACCGCCGAAGGGGGCTGGTGATTCTGGCCGGCAGGTGAGTCAGCGGATCTCGATCGGATCGACGTCGAGGCGCCCAATCTCCGTGCCCGGCTCGATCGTGGCAGCAGCCGGGGCCTGCGGTGAGGGCGCACTGGGGATACTCACGCTTGCTGGGGGCGCTGCCACGCTCGTCGGGGGCGCCGTCACGGTTGGCGCCGGCGCCGGCTTGGCCGCCGCCGGCGCAGGCGCGGTCGGCCCGGCAGCGATCGCCGGAGGGGGAGGCGTCGTCGGGGGGGCCACCACCGCGTCGAGCATCAGTTCGAGCTTCGCGACGCGGTCGCGCACCCGCCTGGGGATGAGGCTGCGTTGCTGCGGGGTGGCGATCGGGCCGTTGAACACCAGCCAGCCGCGGGCGTCGCGGGCCATCAGACAGGTGTCGGCGTCTCGGTAGACCTTGAGCCAGTAGTCGCCATCCTCGAGAAGCACCGCATCGGGGCCGAGCCTCCGCGCCCCGGGAGGGGGAACGAACGGCGCCGATGGCGCCGCGGCCACCGGCCCGATGGTTGGCTGAGTGGTGGGGATCGGCGCGGCCCCCGGCGGCGGGTCGGCAAGCGCCGCCGGCGCCCCGGGCTGTGGAGGAAGGGAATCGCCCCCGGAGGAGCGCGAGGGGTTGAGCGACACGCTGAGTTGCCTGCCGGCGCGGCGCACCTCGAGGACGAGCGGCGCTTCAGGCCCCGCGGCAGCGACCAGGGCCGCGAGATGATCGGGGCGGATGAGCGCCTGGCCGTCGAGGAAGACGAGGACATCATGCACCCGCAAACCGGCGGCCTCGGCACGCGACCCGGCGGCGACTTCACGGACGACCAGCCCTGCCCCCTCCGGGAGGACGAGATGATTGCGGAGCAGCGGGGGGACCGGCACCAGGGTCATGCCCGCCACGGGGGTGTTGCGTTCGGCGGCGGCGACCTCCCCCGCTGGCCGGAGGTCGGATCGGGGGGGCTCGGCGGCCCCTGCACGCGCTGCCGCAGCCAGCCCGAGGAGCGTGGAAGCCAAGCGTGCGAGGGTGATCGAGACCCGGCTGGAACTTCTGGGGTGCATCGCGACGGGGTCCGGGGGGCGGTGGGGCGGCACGACGTCGACCGACTGGGTGTTTAGGGAAGGCGCGGCCGGGGTCGCCAGACAGGTTTCACTGACCGTCGCCCTCGGGCGGGAAACTAGGAAATTGCGGCAATCGGGGGCGGTCGTCGAGACGGGGAGGCGCTGGCGCTCGGGGCGGGAGAGGGTCGATGCCCATGGCTGCGGGGAAGGGGTTCCACGTCGCTGCCAGGATCCGTCGATACCCCGAACATATCGGGGGAGAGCGTCCCCCGTGGCTGCCACAGCGCGGCCGGCGGAGATCGGTGGGGCGAAGCGTCGACGAAGGGATCAACGGCCATGAAGTGCACGGTGCGGGGGGCGGTCATGGTGGCGCTGGCGATCGGCGCGGTGCTCGGCGGAGCCGAGCCAGCGGCGGCCCAAAACAGGTTGCGTTCCCTTCTCAAGCGACCGCTCCCGAAGGCGTTCAATGGCCCTCCGCCGGTGGCCACCGACTCGACGTTCGTCCCCGGCAGCGGCACCGTCGTTGAGTCCGTCGGTGACGACTTCGAGGATGAGAAGTGGAGCTGGAACTACCGCCATCCCAAGAGCTCGGAGGAGCAGGACAAACGCATCCGCGAGCCGGTCGGCCGGTCGGTCAACGGTCGCTGGTTTGAGGGAATGAAGCGGGGCACTCCCGACGTCGTCAAACGCGTGCCGCTCCCTGCGCCAGGGCTCGAGGGGAGTGAGCACGGGCTGCTGATCGCCTCACTCAACACCGGCATCCCGGGTCGCCCCAGCTACAAAATGGAGCAGGACGATCTGATCTTCAACATGCAGCGCAACTTCGGGCAGGGGATCCGCGTCAGCAATTCCCCGAGCGTCGTGGCCCGCGTCTATCTGCCGCCGATGGATCAGTGGGAGAAGCGCAGCGGCCCGACCTTCGGCTTCCGCGCCGGCTGCTACACGCACGCGGTGATCACCGGCGAGGATCACCCGGAGAAGGGGCGCTTCGGACTCGAGGAATACTGGCCGGGGATGTTCATCTGCTACGAGACGGCCGCCGAATCGAAGTCGAAGGAGGAGGGGGCCTATCTCAAGGTCCGTGGCGGTCGCAACGGCGGCGAGATCCGCGGCCCGCAGATGACCGAGATGGGCTGGTGGACGCTCGGCCTCTCGTTCACCCCCGACGGGCAGGTCCATTACTACGCCAGCCCCGGCGTCGACGATCTCACCGCCGACGACCACATCACCTCGCAGTTCCCCTACAACTACCGCACCGAGACGCTGAAGACGTTCTTCTTCAACGTCTGCACGAAGGACGACGGCAAGACGTGGAGCACCCCCTGGGTGGTCGACGACCCGAAGGTGTACGTTGTCCAGCCGCTCCCCGTGGCCCGGGCCAAAACGACGACGACCCGGTAGCACGGCTACGGCTTCGCGGAGGAAACGCCCGCGGCAGGGCAGGACGGAAGGTCAGGGGGGGCTCACGAAGCGGGCCAGATCGGCCTCCATCCGGGCCAGATCGGGGAGGTTGAGATACATCATGTGTCCCGAGGTGTACTCGGCGAACGTGATGTTGTCGCGGAGAGTTCGATCGAGGCGGAGGTGGTCGACGCTGTGGCGCATCGCGTCGCAGGGAACGGCCAGGTCGCACAAGCCGACGAGGACGAGGACGCGGAGGTGCGGGTTCTCGTGCATCGCGTCGGCGAGATCGGTGGCGGTGTTGGCGTAGGCGTTTTGCTCGTACGGCCAGGGGCCGACGCCGGCAAGGACCTTGTAGGGAAGGTCGCTCTCATAGCCGAGTTCCTCGCGCACGTAGGCGTTCATCGCCGACGAAAGGGGCCCCAGGGCGGCGGTGAAGGAGGGATCGAAGCCGGGGCGCGATCCGGCCGCCGAGCCGTCGCGCCCGGTGATCCGGCCGTCGAACCTCCCGCAGATCAAGCCTTCATCGGCCAGAAGCTTCTCCTGGAACAGGCCCGGGTCGACGCGCAGGTCGTGGTCGAGAATGAGCTTCTCGGGGAGACCGCTGAGCCGGGCGAGTTGCCGCGCTACGGCGCTGCGGCGTTCGGCGGAGAGTGATGCCCCGGCGAACAGCGCCGTTGCGTACTCTCCGGCGGCGAATGCCCGCGCTTCGGCCAACGCCGCGGGGAGATCGCCGCTGAGGTCGGCGGCGAGCTTTCCGTGGTGGGCCGCCACGGCGGTGAAGCCGGGGAGAAACGTCGCGTAGGGGAGATCGTTGCTCGGGCCGGGGTGGATCGTCTGGAAGTCGACGAGCCCCGAGACGAGCACGAGGCCGTTCAAGAACATCCCGTGCTCGTCCTGGAGCCGCCGCGCCAAGCCGGCGGCCCGGAAGACGCCGTAGCTCTCGCCGCAGAGATACTTCGGCGACCGCCAGCGGCGCGCCCTCGTCGTCCACAGGCGGATGAAGTCGGCGACGGCCGAGATGTCGGCGGCGGCGCCGAAGAATTGGTCGGCGCGCTGGTCCTTGGCCGGGCGGCTGTAGCCGGTGGCGACCGGATCGATGAACACCAGATCGGC
>CAJAYZ010000890.1 GCA_903949225.1 uncultured Planctomycetaceae bacterium | reverse complement strand
TCCGACGGACGTCGACCCGGCACGACGAGTAGAACTTGAGGGCCCGGCCACCGGGGGTCGTCTCGGGGCTGCCGAACATCACACCGATCTTCTCGCGGATCTGGTTGATGAAGATCACGGTCGTCTTGCTCTTGGCGATGGCGCCGGTGAGCTTCCGCATCGCCTGGCTCATGAGCCTGGCCTGGAGGCCGACAAACGAATCGCCGATCTCGCCGTCGAGCTCCTTTTGGGGCACAAGGGCCGCCACGGAGTCGATGACGATGATGTCGACGGCGTTCGATTTGATCAGCAGTTCGGTGATTTGCATCGCTTCCTCACCGCTCGTCGGCTGGCTGACGAGGAGCCGCTCGAGGGCGATTCCCAGCTTCTTGGCCCAGCTCGGGTCGAGGGCGTGCTCCGCGTCGATGAAAGCGGCAATCCCGCCGTTCTTCTGCGCGGCGGCCACGGCATGGAGGGCGATCGTCGTCTTGCCGCTCGATTCCGGCCCGAAGACCTCAATAATCCGCCCGCGGGGGAAGCCCTTGCCTCCGAGGGCCAAGTCGACGGAGAGGCTGCCGCTCGAAATGCCCTCAATCGGCACCTGCGAGTCGGAGTCGAGGGGCATGATCGACCCCTCGCCAAACTCCTTCTCGATCTGCATCAGGGTGTTTTTCAGGAGCGGATTGTCGTCGAGGAAGTTCGTGGAGCTTTTTCCGCCACGCTTCTTCTTGGAATCCGCTGCCGATCGCCTCGGCTCCGACTTGCTCGATTTTGCCATCCGTCCGTTCGCTCCCTTGCTTGCTTTTCCTGGGCGGGGCCCGGCACCGGCGGCTGTGCCGGCACCCTGTCCATCAGCCATTCCGCCAACGATTTCCTCGAGAACCGATGCTTCCGCGACCACCATGACGAGCCTCCCGCATGATCGGGCCCATGCCGGGCGGGCCCGAGTGACCGTTCGGCCCGCCGAGACGGAGCCGATGATTCGTTGCCGGCCCGTCGTCGACGGGGCCGGTTCCGCGGCAGGGCGCCCGGGGTGGTTGCGTCGCCACCATGAATCGAGCGGTTCGCCACGGAAACGAACACTGAACGCGGGTATAGTATCGGTGTCTAGCCGGCCAGGCAAGTACTTTTTCTGAACGGCCGTTCAGGTCGCGTCAAGCCGATCCTCCCGGCCGCTGTTGCCGGGAATGGACGGCCTAAAACATCAGCATTTCCCGATATTCCGCCAGGCGGCGGTCGAGATCGGCCCGGTCGATGCTCGCCAAGCGGTCGAGGCTGAAGTCCTCGACGGTGTAGCTGGCGGTGACGACGCCGTAAGCGAGGGCCTCTTTGAGGGCCTGGGGATCGAAGCGGCCGAGGGCCGCCAAGTGTCCCATCATCCCTCCGGCGAAGCTGTCGCCGGCGCCGGTGGGGTCGACGACTCGGGCGGTGGGGTAGGCCGGCAGGACGTACATCTCGTGTTCGCTGAAGAACATCGCCCCGTGCTCCCCCTTCTTCACGACGACGAACTTCGGCCCCATCTTCAGGACGGCCTGGCCGGCACGGACGAGGTTCTCGTCGTCGGCCAGGAGCTTTGCCTCGGAGTCGTTGAGGACGAGGCCGTCGATTCGCTGGAGGAGCTGCCCGAGCTCGTCGCGCTGAATGTTGATCCACAGGTCCATCGTGTCGGCGACGGTGAGAACAGCCCCCTTGGCCTGATTGAGGACGTCGAGTTGAACGACGGGCGAGGCGTTGCCGAGGAACAGGAAGCGGCAGTCACGGTGGGAGTTGTTGAGCTGCGGGCGGAACTGCTCGAGGACGTTGAGATGAACTTCGAGGGTCTCGCGGTCGTTCATGTTGGGGAGGTAGCGACCGCGCCACCGGAAGGTCTTGCCACCGGGAATCGTCTGCAGCCCGGAGGTGTCGATGCCGCGGTCCTCGAGGAGCCGGGTGTGCTCGCGGGGCCAATCCTCGCCGACGGCACCGATCATCCGCACCGGCGAGAAGAACCTGGCGGCATAGGAGAAGTAGACGGCCGAGCCGCCGAGGATGTCGTCGCGCTTGTCCGTGGTGGTCTCGACGCAATCAAGGGCGACGCTTCCGACGACGAGCAGGGGCATGGTGGGCTCACTCCGTGACAGATGACGAACGCGGGATACCAACGGGAAATCTAAGTGGAGTGTCGATGGCCGTCCACCGAGGCATGCCACGCCGGAGGGTTTCCGGCGAACTTCTTTAACCCGCAACCTCACGGGCCCGGTCGATCCGCGTGATCGACTTCGAGGCCCCGAGGATCGCCAGGCAGTCGTAGAGCCCCGGGCCGACCGTCTTCCCCGTGATCGCCACGCGGACTGGATGGATGACGTCGCCGAGCTTGAGGCCAGCCTCCGCCACGAAGGCCTTCGTCGCCTCCTCGAGCTGCCCCGACTCGAAAGGGGTCACCGCTGCGATCTTCCCGGCATAGCGGGCGAGGAGATCGGCCACGCCGGGCTTGGCGAGCTTTTGGGCCACCGCCTGCGGCTCAAGAACCGGCTCCTCGAGAAGGAAGAAGTCGGCGTAGCCGAGGATGTCGCCGGCCACCTTGAGACGGTCGCCAGAGGCCTCGATCACCCGCCGCACCGTCGCAGTTTGGTCTGCGGTTGGCGGGGCCGAGACGAGCTCCGCCTTGACAAGAAACGGCAGCATGAGCGCGAGCTTCTCGTCGGTCGAGAGGGCGTGCATGTAGTGATCCTGCACACTCCACAGCTTCTTCGGATCGAAGCTCGCCGGCGAGGCGTTGATGCGCTCGAGGGAAAAAGCGGCGACAAGCTCCTCGCGGCTGAAAAACTCCGTCTTGTCGTCGTAGGCCCAGCCGAGGAGCGCCATCGCATTGTCGATCGCCCAGGGGAGATAGCCCACCTCTCGATAAAAGTCGACGATCACCGGATTGAAGGTGTCGGCCGCTGCCTCGACGCCGATTCGCTCGGCGATCCGCGTGCCGTGATCGGCCATCTGACGGAAGTCTGGGTTTTTCAGATATTGCGCGAGCTTGCGCTTCGAGAGCTTCGTGCGGCTTCCCGGCTCAGCCACGAGCGGCAGATGGGCATACGCGGGGAGCGGGTACCCCAGCGAGAGGGCGATGTAGGCCTGGCGGGGCGTGTTGGAGAGATGCTCCTCGGCCCGGATCACGTGGGTGATCTCGAAGTCGTGGTCGTCGACGACGCTCGCTAGATGGTAGAGGCAGGAGCCGTCGGCCCGCTGGATGACGTGGTCTTGCTCGCGCTCCCAGGCAAACTCCACCCGGCCGCGGACGGCATCGTCGATGACAAGCGACCCCTCCCGTGGCATCTTCAGCCGCACCACTCCCTGCCGCCCCTCCGCCACGAAGCGGGCGGCGTCGTCGGGGGTGAAGGCGGCAAACCGCCGGCTGTAGAGGTAGGGCTTGCCGGCGGCCTGCGCGGCCTTCCGCTCCTCGTCGAGTTCCTCTGGTCGTGCGAAGTCGCGGTAGGCATGCCCCGAGGCGAGGAGCTTCTCCACGGCCGCCTTGTGGCCGGCCGAGCGCTGCGACTGGAAGTACGGGGCATGCGGCCCGCCGACCCCCGGCCCTTCGTCCCAATCGATCCCCAGCCACTTGAGCCCCGAGAGGATCGGCTCGAGCGCTTCCTCGACATTCCGCTCCGCGTCGGTGTCGTCGATGCGGAGGATGAACGTCCCGCCATGCCGCCGCGCGTACAGCCAGTTGAACAGCGCCGTGCGGACGCCGCCGATGTGGAGATAACCGGTCGGGCTCGGAGCAAAGCGGGTGCGGACGGTCATGGAGAGCGGATTCCTTCCCCGCCGCTGGCCGAGCCGACGAGGCTCGGGCCGTCACGCACGGGGCGACAGAGGAAAGAGGCCGAAGGATGAATCAGGCCGCGTTTCGGCCCATCTTCCGGAGCCGCTTCTTCTCGGCTTTCGAAAGCGGCCGCGACGCATACTCATCCTCGGCATCCGAGCCGTCAGTGTAGCCGTTCTCGCTCCCCTCGGCGGCCGACTGCGGGGCGCCGTCATCGTCGGTGTCAACCGGCTCGAAAACAGCCTCCGGGGCCTTGACCTGCCGGGTGACCGCTTCCGTCTTCACCCCCTTCGTAGCCCGCTCTTCCTTTGCGACGCCGACAGGCGGCGCCTTGATCTCCCCGCGCACCTCACGGATCACCCCGCGGGCGGCCGTGAGCATGGCGGCAAGCATCGCCGCGCTTCCCGCCACCCAAGCCCCGGCCCCGGCGAGGGCCAGATCATCCCGCCCCGCGCCCGCCGAGCCGATCGCGCCGAGCCAGGGCACGGCCGCCGCCGCCGACCAGCCGGCCAGGCCGAGAAGCAACCAGAAGCCGGGGACGAGGCGCTGATGGAGGGGAAGGAGGATCCAGAGCGTGACGATGCCCGTGACGATCCCCGCGATTGCCACCCACCAGCCAAAACCCTCGGGGCCGAACGAGCGGCCGGTCGCCTCGACGAGGAACGTCGACACGAGCTTTCCGATCGGCAGCGTCCCCGCCATCGAAGCGACCACCAGCACGCACGCCAAGGCCAGCCAGCCCCGCGACCGGCCATGGCGGCCGTCCTTGCGGTGGCGGCGGATGCCGCGGATCGAGAGCGCCACACTCGCTGCGGCAAGGAGGAACATCTGCGCCAGCCAGCCGCCGAGGACGAGCCCCCGAAGATCGACGAGCTCCCGGACCACCGCCACCGTGCGAGCGAAACGCGCCCCGGCAAACCGGCTGATCGCCTCGATCGCCGCCGGCCAACCGCCGAGGATCAGCGTCGTCGCCGTCACGACGACGATCCCGGCAAGGGCCACTCCCAGCCGGG
>CAJAYZ010000889.1 GCA_903949225.1 uncultured Planctomycetaceae bacterium | reverse complement strand
CACCGGCTCGGTCGGCTCCGGGGCCGGGAGCAGCGGCACCGCCACCATCAGCGGCGGCACCTGGACGAACGCCGGCGACCTCGTGATTGGCAACGACGGCACCGGCACCCTTTCGATCAGCGGCAGCGGGACGGTGATCGTCGGCGGATCGCTCTTCAAAGGGGTCGCCGGGGCCAACGGCAGTGGCGGCACGATCGAGCTTTCCTCGGGAGGGACGCTCAAAATCGGCTCCAGCGGCGGCAATCTCCAGACCGACCTCACCAACAACGGCACGCTCGTCTTTGAAAACTCGGTCGATTCGACCTACGCTGGCAGCATCGACGGCAGCGGCCGCGTCCGGTTTGCGATGCCGAGCGCCGTCCTCGCACTCTCCGGCAGCAACGCCTGGAGCGGTGGCACGGCGATCGACAACGGCACACTCTTGGTCACGAGCTCCTCCGCCCTCGGCACCGCCGGCACGATCTCGTTTGGCGGCGGCACGCTCCAGTTCTCCTCCGGCAACACCGTCGACTACTCGTCGCGCTTCGATGGCTCGGGGGGGCAGACCATCAAGCTCGACACCAACGGGCTCGACGTCACGCTCGCCTCGGGGATCGCCGGCGCCGGTAGCACGCTCGAGAAGCTCGGTGCCGGCACCCTCATCCTCACCGGCAACAACACCTTCACGGGGCCTTCGACGGTGTCGGCGGGGACGCTCCAGATCGGCGGCGGCGCCGGGACCGGATCGGTGGCCGGCAACATTCAAAACGACGCCACCCTCGCTTTCGACCGCTCCGGAACCCTCACCTACGGCGGCGTGATCTCCGGTGCGGGATCGCTTGTCAACCAGGGATCTGGCACCGTCTCGCTCACTGGCGCCAACACCTTCACCGGCGACACGCTCCTCCAAGCCGGCACGCTCTCCCTCGGAAGCGCCGATGCCCTCGGCACCGATGGAGAAATCTCTTTCGGCGGCGGCGCGCTCCAGTTCACTCTGTCCAACACTTCCGACCTGTCGGCGCGCTTCAGCACCGCCGACAACCAGGCCTACAAGCTCGACACGAATGGCCAAAACGTCACGCTTGCTTCAAGCCTCACAAGCTCCGGCGGGTCGCTCGAGAAGCTCGGCACGGGGATCCTCGCGCTCACGGGCTCCAACACGTTCGCCGGCGGCACGACGCTCACCGCCGGCACGCTCTCCGTCGGCAGCGCGGGGGCCCTCGGCCCTGCCGATCTGACCGCCGGGCCGATCTCGTTTGCCGGCGGCACGCTCCAGTACACCGTCAGCAACACCACCGACTACTCCGCCCGCTTCAGCACTTCAGCCACACAGGCCTACTCGATCGACACCAACGGCCAGTCGGTCGAGTTTGCAAGCAATCTCACGAGCTCCGGCGCGAGCCTCGCCAAGCTCGGCGCGGGCACGCTCGCTTTGATGGGCTCCAATGACGTCTCCGGCGGCCTTTCGCTTCAGGGGGGCACGCTCGAGCTCGGGAGCGCCGGCGCCATCGGCAGCGGCGGGACGATCGAATTCCGCGGGGGAACACTCCAATTCACTTCCTCAAACACCGCCGACGTTTCCAATCGCTTCAGCGCCGCCACCGGTCAGTCCTTCAGCGTCGACACCAACGGGCAGACCGTGGCGTTTGACACGGCGATCGCCGGGACGGGAAACACGTTTACAAAGCTCGGCAGCGGCACGCTCACCCTCTCGGCCAACAACACCTCCAGCGGCGTGACAACCGTCTCTGCCGGCACGCTGCGAATCGGCGCTGGCGGGTCGACCGGATCGGTCGCCGGCGACATCGTCACGAATGCCGCGCTCGTCTTCGACCGCTCCGGCTCGCTGACCTCTGCCGGCACCATCTCCGGCACTGGCTCGCTCGAGAAGCTGGGCGATGGAACCGTGACGCTCACCGGCAACAACAGCTACACAGGCGGCACGCAGATCAACGCCGGAACGCTTGCCGTCGGGAGTGCCAATGCCCTCGGCAGCAGCGGGACGATTTCGTTCGGCGGTGGCACACTCCAATACTCCTCCGGCAACAGCGTCGATTATTCCTCGCGACTCAGTTCCGCGGCTGGGCAGGCGATCCGCATCGACACCGGCGCCCAGACGGTGACCTTTGCCACCGCTCTGGCCGGAGCCGGCAGCACGCTCGAGAAGCTCGGAGCCGGCACGCTCACACTTTCAGCCACGAGCACCTACAACGGCGGCACGAACATCGGTGGCGGCACGCTCGCGGTGACCAGCGGCGGCGCGATCAGCCATGCGAGCGCCGATCTCACCGTCGGCACCGCGGCAGGCAGCGGGATCCTGCGGGTGAGCGGTGGCACGATCACCAATGGCGATGCGATCTTCGGCTCCACGGCCGGAAGCACCGGGGCGGCCACGATCACGTCTGGCAGCTGGGACACCACCGGCGCTCTCAAAGTCGGAGCCGTCACAGGAGCGACCGGCGTCCTCACGATCCAAGGGGGAAGCGTCACGACCACCTCTTCCTATCTCGGGTTTGCGGCCGGAAGTAGTGGCACTGCGACGGTCACCGGAGGCACCTGGACCAACAGCGGCGATCTCCGCGTCGGCTATGACGGCACTGGGGAGCTGAGGATCTCAGACTCGGGCGTCGTGGCGGTCGGTGGCAGCCTTTTCCAGGGGGGGAGCGGGAGCATCGATCTCGCCTCCGGGGGAACGCTTCGCATCGGCCTTGGGGGCACCAGCGGCGAACTGCTCACCGATCTGGCCAACAACGGTACGCTCGTCTTCGACCGCTCCGACGACTCGAGCTATTTCGGCATCCTCTCCGGCACCGGGGCGGTCACGAAGCTCGGGGGAGGAACGCTCACGCTCACTGGCTCAAACACGCTCACGGGGCTGACGACGATTTCGGCGGGCACGCTGCAGATCGGTGACGGCACCGTCGACGGGGCGATCGCCGGAAATGTGCTCAACAACGCGAGCCTCGCTTTCAACACGCTCGGCACAGAGACCTACGCCGGGAACATCTCCGGAAGCGGCGATCTCACGAAGTTGGGGGCCGGCACGCTGACGCTCACCGGCTCGAGCAGCTATTCCGGGGGCACGAACTTCGACGGCGGCACGGTCGTCCTCGGCAGCGCCAACGCCCTTGGCGCCTCAGGCACGCTCTCCTTCGGCGGCGGCGTGATGCGGTACAGCAGCGCCAACGCGACCGATTATTCCGGACGCTTTAGCAGCGCAGGCAACCAGGCCTTCGCCGTCGACACCGCCGGGCAGGACGTGACGTTTGCCACGGGGCTCTCCGGGGCAGGGAGCTCCCTCGAGAAACTCGGGGCCGGCTCGCTGACACTCACCGGGGCCAACACCTACGACGCCGGCACGACGGTGACCGCCGGCACGCTCCGTATCGGCAACGGAGGAACGACTGGCTCGCTCGTGGGAGACATCGCCAATGCCGGCGCCGTCGTCTTCGATCGCGTCGATGACTCGACCTTCGCCGGGGCGATCAGCGGCACAGGCACGCTTGCGAAGCTCGGCAACGGCACGCTCACGCTCTCCGGCGCGAACAACTTCACCGGCCTGGCGACGATTCAATCGGGCACGCTCAGCATCGGCAACGGTGGCACGACTGGGGCGATCGGAGCGAATGTCGTCAATAACGGCGTCCTCGCCTTCAATCGCTCGAATGCGAGCGGCTACGCCGGAGCGGTGAGCGGTACCGGAAGCCTGCTGAAACTCGGCGACGGCACCCTCACGCTTTCCGGCAGCAGCAGCTACTCCGGTGGCACGACGGTCAACGACGGCACGCTCGCTGTCGCCGCTGGCGGTGCCATCAATCACTCCTCGGCCGACCTGATCGTCGGCGCGGATGGTTCGACCGCAGCGCTGAACGTGGCCGGAGGCGACATCACCGTTGACCGCAGCTACCTCGGCTCCAACGGCACCGGTTCGGCGACGGTCACCGCAGGCACCTGGACGACCAACGATTCCCTGTTCGTCGGCTTCGGTTTGACCAGCGCGGCCAGTGGAACGCTCGGCATCAGCAACGGCACGGTGCAAACCGGCGACGCCTATCTCGGCGTCTTCGCAAACGGCACCGGTGTCGCTTCTGTCAGCGGCGGCACCTGGACCAACCTCGGCGATCTCCTCATCGGCTTCAACGGCGGCACCGGCTCACTCGCCATCAGCGGCGGCACGGCAAGCACAGCAAGCGCCCTCATCGGCACCTCAGCCGGAAGCACCGGCACGGTCGCCGTCAGCGGCGGAACGTGGACCTCGAGCGGCGATGTCACGGTCGGATCGGTTGACGGCACGGGCACGCTGACGATCTCCGGCTCCGGGACGGCCCTGGTCGGCGGCACGCTCTCCCGCGGTGATCTCGGCTCGATCAATCTCGACAGCGGCGGCACGCTCCAGATCGGTCTCGGTGGCGCCTCCGGAATCCTGGCCGGTGATCTGCTCAACGACGGCACGCTGATCTTCAACCGCCTCGATGACTCGAGCGCCACTGGCTCGATCAGCGGCGCGGGCACAGTCACGAAGCTCGGCGCGGGCACGCTCTCCCTCGAGGGCACGAACACCTACACGGGGGGCACGACGATCGCCGCCGGCGCGATCTCCCTCGGCAGCGCAGGCGCTCTCGGCACAACAGGCACGATCTCGTTCACCGGCGGTGCGCTGCAGTTCAACGCGATCAACACCACCGACTATTCTTCCCGCTTCAGCACCGCGGCCAACCAGGCCTACAAGCTCGACACCAATGGCCGGGATGTGACCCTCACCACCGGACTGACCAGCTCCGGTGGGACGCTCACGAAGTCGGGGCTCGGCACGCTCACGCTCACCGGGTCGAACACCTTTAGCGGCCTGACGACCGTCGAAACCGGCACGCTTCAGATCGGCAACGGCGGCACGACCGGATCGATCGCCGGGAACATCGCCGTCGATTCCGACCTGGTCTTCAACCGCTCCGGCACGACGAGCTACGGCGGCGTGATCACCGGCAATGGCAACGTCACGAAGCTCGGCTCCGGCACGCTCCTTCTCACCGGCGACAAACTCGCCTTCGGCACGACGACGGTCGCCGACGGCACACTCAGCATCGGCAACGGCGGCACGACCGGGTCGATCAACGGCGACATCCGCAACGCGGGAACGGTCATCTTCAACCGCTCCGACAGCGTGACCTACGCCGGCAACATCGACGGCTCCGGAGATGTCACGAAGCTCGGGGCCGGCACGCTGACCCTCGACGGTGACAACACCTTCACGGGCGTAGCGCTGATCAACGCCGGCACCGTCGCCGTGGCGAGTGCCGGGGCGCTCGGCAGCGGCACGAGCCAGCCGACGATCTCGTTTGGCGGCGGCACGCTGCAATACACGAGCGGCAACCGGGTCGACTATTCCGGCCAGATCAGCTCCGCCGCCAGCCAGCCGATCCGGATCGACACCAACAGCGAGGCTGTGACGTTTGCCACCGGCCTAGCCGGCGACGGCAGCACGCTCGAGAAGCTCGGGGCCGGCACGCTCACCCTCTCCGGATCGAGCAGCTACACCGGCGGCACGACTGTCAGCGGAGGGACGCTCGACGTCACCGCCGGCGGCGCCATCGCTCACTCGAGCGCCGCTCTCGCCATCGGCACCGGGACCGGCACTGGCGCGGTCGTCGTCAGCGGTGGAAGCGTCACCGTCGGCGATGCGACGCTCGGCCGCGATGCTTCAAGTGCCGGCACGCTCACCATGACCAGCGGTTCGTTCAACTCGACCGGAACGCTCCTCGTCGGCGGTGGAGCCGCGGCGACTGGGACGCTCGACATCCGCGGCGGCACGGTGACGACCAACAGCACGGCGATCGGCGCCGGATCGTCGAGCGGCGGCGCGTCCGTGTCGGGGGGCACCTGGACGAACACCGGCAATCTCTCACTCGGCAACAGTGGAACGCTTGCGATCACCGGCGGGATCGTCGTCGTCGGCGGCACGCTCTCTGAATCGACGGCCAACAGCATCGATCTCCAAGCCGGGGGTGTGCTCCGCATCGGCTCGGGCGGGGCAGGGGGCGAGCTTCAGGCAAATCTCGACTTCGACGGCGATCTCGTCTTCAACCGCTCCGGGGCCGCCAGCTACGGCGGCACGCTCGCCGGCGACGGCACGCTCACGAAGGAGGGGAGCGGCACGCTCACGCTCACTTCTGCCGGAAGCTTCGGCTACACCGGCCAGACGACCGTTGCGGCCGGCAGCCTCATCGTCAGCGGGACACTCGCCAGCTCGGCGGTGGTTGTCGAATCGGGCGCGTTCCTCGGTGGATCGGGGAGGATCGCCCAGTCGGTGACGGTGGCCAATGGCGGCTCGATGTCGCCGGGCACCGATGGAACGATCTCGCTCCTCACCGTCGGCTCGGCCGTCCTCCAGGCGGGCAGCCAGGTGTCGTTCGGGATCCTCGCCGATGGCGGTCTCTCGGGCACCGCTGGAGTCGACTACGACTCGATCCGGATCACCAACCCGAGCGGGGTCGACTTCGGTGGCACGCTCCGTCTCGACTTCGCCAATTCGGTTCCTGTCACCAATGGCCAGGGTTTCCAGCTCTTCGCGCTCGACGGCGGGAATCCCGTCGGGCATTTCGCGTCGGTGGTCGCCGCCGGTACCGGCGCCTACGCGGGGGTGGGATTCTATCGCCGCGGGCCCGACGAGTGGGTGTCGACGTACGGCACGACCGAGCAGTATCTTCGCTTCGATGAGCTCACCGGCAGGCTCGAGGTGGTGCCGGAGCCGTCGACCTGGGTGATGGCGGTCGCCGGCCTCGCCGCGGCCGGCTGGATGACCCGGCGGAAGAAGCTCGCCCGGCGGCGGCGGGCGGCTTGATCCCACCGGTCACGATCGGCACGGTTCCCGCCGGGCAACCCCGGCCCCATCGACGGGGTGGTTGGCGTCGACCCTGACGTCCTCTGACCCTGCCGAAGCGCGGAGGGCTGACGCCCCGGCCATTCGGGCACCCGCCGGGATTCAACCGATGCCGAAAGCTTTTCCGATGGCCCGATGGTTCGACCGCCACGCGGCAGGGCCAACGAGCGCCGCAGCGGGCGCCTGCCCGTCGGAGAGCGCTGCCGCGGAGGGAGCATTCAATGGGATGGTGGCCAGCGTCTGGCGGGGATCGGGGCCGGGGGCAACGATCGCGGCTCCACGCCCCTGAGGCGCTCGAGTCGCGCCAAGCGTTCTCCGCCTCGCCGGTGGCGCTCCCAGGCGCGGCCTTCGAGCCGGCCTGGCTGGGGAGCGTCACGT
>CAJAYZ010000888.1 GCA_903949225.1 uncultured Planctomycetaceae bacterium | reverse complement strand
GGCGAGCCACCAGAGGGCGTCGGCGTCGAACACGGCAGGCCCGGGGAACTCCCGCCACAGCCGGCCGACGATCCCCTCGATGGCTTCCGAGCGGCCAAGGCCAGGACCGACGGCGAGGGCGTCGGCCCGGCTGGCGAGGGCAGCGATCGGCTCGAGGGCGTCGCGGGCGAAGGTGCCGTCGGCCCGGGCCGGGAGGGGGTGGGTCATGACGCAGGGGTCAAAGCCGGCGGCGATCGTCGCCGCTCCCTCTGGAGCGGCCAGATCGACCAGGCCCGCCCCGCTGCGGAGGGCCGCCATGGCCGCCAGAGCCGGGGCCCCTGCCATGCCGGTCGCCCCGCCCACCACGAGCACCCGGCCATAGTCGCGTTTGCTCGAATCCCGCTGCCTGACGGCAAGTCTGGGGAGGTCGTTGGGGGGTGGAAGAGGAAGACTTGAGGCGGAGGGCATCGGGAGATCGGCTGGGAAGGGCCGCCGGAACGGCAGAAGTCGCGTTGTCGGGGACGCAAAGCGGTCACGATCTTGTTACCTTGACTGAAATCCCCGGCACGGGCTACCCTCGCCGCGAAATTCCCTGCGGATTCCGGAGTGCTCCGGTGCCGTGGAGGGTTCCCGGGCGGATGCCCCACCGGGGCACCGAACCGTTGCCAGCCACCAGACAGGCGAGCCTCATGAGCGCGGCACCCAAGCCCGACGACTTTTTCAACACCAAGCAGATCCGTCGGCTCATCTCGCTGATGGAGAAGCACGACCTCGCTGAGGTTGATCTCAAGAACGCCGATCAGCGCGTCCGCATCAAGCGCGGTGGCGAGGTCGTCGTGGGGCCATCGGCCGCGGCCCCCCGTGCGGCTGCCCCGGCTCCTGCCGCCGCCGCTCCGCCGGCCGTCGATTCCAAGATGGTCGTGATCACCAGCCCGATGGTGGGCACGTTCTACCGGGCCAGTGGTCCCGATTCCGCCGCCTTCATCAAGGTGGGCGACCGGATCGGACCGGAGAAGACGGTCTGCATCATCGAGGCGATGAAGGTCTTCAACGAAATCCCGGCCGGGGTTTCCGGGCAGGTGGTGGCGGTGCTCGTCGAGAACGGCCATCCGGTCGAGTTCGGCCAACCGCTGATCAAGGTCGATCCCGAGAAATGAGCCGGAGTCCGTACGGCCGGTTCCCCCGCCTGCCGCCGGCAGGCGCGGTGCGAGCCTGCCGGTGAATGGTCCGGTGTCCACCGATCGGGGCGGAGCGTATGTTCAAACGGGTTCTGATTGCCAATCGCGGAGAAATCGCCCTACGGGTGATCCGTGCCTGCCGTGAGATGGGTATCGAGACGGTCGCGATCTACAGCGAGGCCGACCGCGATGCCACCTACCTCCAACTCGCCGACGAGGCGATCTGTGTCGGCCCGGCGAAGGCCTCAGAGAGCTATCTCCGCATCGATCGGGTGATCAGCGCTGCCGAGATCGGCAACTGCCAAGCGATCCATCCGGGCTACGGATTTCTCTCCGAAAACTCCCACTTCGCGGAGGTCTGCCGGTCTTGCGACATCGGGTTCATCGGCCCGACCCCGGAGGCGATGGCCAAGGTTGGCGACAAAAACTCCGCTCGGGCCCTGGCCAGAGAGGCGGGGGTGCCTTGCGTGCCGGGAAGCGACGGGATCATCGCCAACGAAGCGGATGCCGTGCGGATCGCTCGGCAGATCGGCTTTCCGGTTCTCCTCAAGGCCACGGCTGGCGGCGGTGGCAAGGGGATGCGCGTCGCAGCCAATGATCAGGCGCTCT
>CAJAYZ010000887.1 GCA_903949225.1 uncultured Planctomycetaceae bacterium | reverse complement strand
GGGAGCTCACTCTCGCGGTGGCGGACGATCTGGACAACGGCATGAAAAAGTCCGAAGAGCACACCGAGGAAGCAGGCAAGCAAGCTCGCCTGCCAGCCGAGCCACGCGCCCACCATCGCCATCAGCGTCACGTCGCCAAGCCCCATCGCCTCGCGGCCGAGCGCCAGGCTCGCGCCGGCCCTCGTTCCCCACACGATCCCTCCGGTCACCACCGCACCGACAAGCGCCGTGAGGAGCCCCTCGAAGCGAAGCCCGCCGATCGTCCAGGCGCCGGCCACCGCCAGCCATCCGGCGGCCAACAGGGCCAGTCGTGGCCACCATGACTCCGGGGGCAGGGGAGCAACCGCGGCCCCCCCCTCTCCCTCAGGTAGCACGTCGGCCACCCCGCTGAAGTCGGGCCCCGTGCCGACAACCCACCAAACCGTGAACAAGGCAAGGGCCACCACGAGCCTGATCGGCGTCGCCCCTCCCTCCGTGCCATGGCTGGCAACGCCATGGGCGAGCGGCCCGGCCCACCCGAGGACGTCGGGCTCGAGCAGCGGCGTCGCGAAGGGACGGGCCACCTCGGCCGCCACCGGCAGGAGCGTCTCGGGCAGCAGCCATGCGAGGAAGAGCCCGGCGAGGAAGCCCGGAAGGGTGATCCAGTCGGGGATCACCCGGTAGCGGAAGTCGATCCAGGTGGCGGCCGCCAGCAGCCAAAAGAGGATCGCGTGGGCCAACCAGCGGCCGGCGACCGCGGCGAAGGGAATCTCGAGCGGGAGCCCGGCGGCATCGCAGGGAAGTTGCCCGAAGCAACGCACCTCCCACCACCACAGCCCGACGACGACGGCGAGCGTGGCCCAACGGATCGAGGACGACGGCCCGACCGCCTCGGCCGGCGTGGCGGGGGAGGACGGCCCCGACAACCCTTCCTGGAGCCCCCGCGCGCACGCCGCCAACCAGCGCCCCGTGATCGACGTCTGCGCCACGCCAAGGGCGCCACCGATCAAGGCGGCGGCAAGACCGCCTCCGAGCAGGCCGGGGTCGGGAAGGGGCATCAGTCAGCCACCTCCGGGGGGCAGCGACTCGCGCTTGGAGTCTCGAGCCGACGGAGGATCGCCGCGACGATTCTCTCGGGGGAGTCGCTCGACGTGTCGATCACCATCCCGGCACACTCGCGGTAGAGCGGTTCACGGGTGGAAAGGGCCGCGTCGATCTCAGCGAGCGGATCGGCGCCGGTCAGCCCGGGCCGCCGCGAGGCTGTCGTCGGATCGGCGGCGAGCCGGCGCCGGAGGATCGGGCCCGGGGCGGTGAGCCAGACGACACAGCCCCCCTGCTCCCGGAGGCGATCCCGATTGCCGGGGCGGAGGATCACCCCTCCTCCGGTGGCAAGCACCCCATCGGGCTTCGCGAGGAGCTCTTCGAGCACGACCGACTCCTGATCGCGAAACCTCGCCTCCCCGTGTTCGCGAATAAGCGTGGCGATCGACGTGCCGACAACCCGCTCGAGCTCGACGTCGGCATCCCACCACGGACAGCCGAGCCTCTGCGCCAGGGCGGCGGCCACGGTCGACTTGCCCGTGCCGCGGTAGCCGATGAGAGTGACTATGGGCATGGGACTGTCGCCTCCGCTCAGCCGGGGAGTTTTGCCGAAGCTGTCGCGCGCTTGAGGGCCTCGCGCATCACCGCCTCCGACGGATCGACGCCATGCCACAATCGGAACTGGATCGCCGCCTGGCGGACGAACATGTCGACGCCCGTCACGATCCGGCAGCCGGCAGCGCGGGCCTCCTTCACCAAGAGCGTGTTCTCCGGATTGTAGACCGTGTCGAAGACGACCATGTAAGGGCGGAGGTGTTCCTTCTCGAACGGCGTTTCGTTGACCAGAGGATGCATCCCCACCGGCGTCGCGTTGACGATGCATTCGTAGGGGACCTTGTAGCGGGCCGGCCAATCGATCGCCTTGCAGCCAACCTCCGCCGCGATCCGCTTGGCCCTCTCCACCGTCCGCGAGCAGACCGTGACCTCGATCCCCCGCTTCCGCAGGCCGAAGGCGACCGCCCGCGCTGCCCCTCCAGCACCGAGGACCAGCGCGCTTTTCACCGTCGTGACATCGACGAGCCCCTCGCCCCCCTGCTTCTGCAGCGCCGATTCGAGGCTTTCGACGGCGGCGGTGGCGTCGGTGTTGTGGGCTGTGACGCCGTCGGCGGTGAAGGTGAGCGTGTTGGTCGCCCCGATCGCCGTCACGAGATCGTCCTTCGTGGTGACATGGCGGAGGATCGCTTCCTTGTGAGGGATCGTCACGCTCAGGCCCGACAGGGGCCAGCGCCCCGCCTCCCAGACAAACTCGTCGAGTTGCTCCGCGGGAACGCGGAACGGGAGATAAACCGCGTCGATGCCGGCGGCGGCCAACGCCGCGTTGTGGACGACCGGCGAGAGTGAATGCCCGACCGGGTCGGCCACGACGCCGTAGATCTTCGTCGCCGCGCCGATCTGGTCGTAGCGGTAGACGTCGCGCATCTGCCGCCAGCCGATCTGCCCGGGAGCGAGGAGGCGGTCTTCGTGAAACGTCGCGTAGGTGAACGGCGAGCCGAAGCGGCCGGTGAGCACCCTGGTCGGCATCCCGATGTCGCCCATGCAGATCCCGATCGTCGGCACCGTCGCCGCCTGCACCATCTCGAGCATCCGCAGGTTGTCGCTGGGGTGATTGGACATCGTGGCGATCTTGACGATGTCGGCGTCGAGATCGGCCAGACGCTTGTGGAGCGAGGCGAGATCGGCGGGGGTCTTGTGGAAATCGTGGTGGCTGATGATCCGCTTCGTGGGGCCATAGCGGCGGATCTGGGAGGCGATGTCGTCCTCGAGATCGACATACTCCGTTCCCTCGACGATCGCGGTGCGAAGGACGAGCTGCCGTTCCTCCTCGGTGCCGGCCCAGTGACCGCCGTCGGCCGCCCTCCGACAGGTGGCAATCGCGGGGCAAGGGCGCGAGCGGAACAGCCGCTTGACCTGAACTTTGCCCTGAATGAAGTCGAGCCGCAGCTCCACCAGGCCGATGCCATTGTCGGCGAGGAACTTGTGCTCCGCGATCATGTGCCGGTGACGGCCGCGGGCGATCCCGACGCAGATCATGGTATGAGTGCCCCGTCGTGGGGTTCCAAGGGGGTGCGGGGCCGGTGGAGCGGGCTCATGTCCGCCGGAACTGCCGGTCGAGTTCGTGTCGGGAGAGGGTCAGGGAGGTCGGGCGCCCATGCGGGCAGTGGTGGGCATCGGTGACGAGGTGCCGGTCGCGGACGAGGGCATCGATCTCGGGCTGCGACAGGGGATCACCTGCCTTGATGGCCGCCTTGCAGGCCAGCCCGTGGAGCACCTCGTCGACGAGCATCGACGACGCGCCGCCGGGGCCGGGAGAGGCGGCGGGGGGGAGCGCGGCGATGCGGTCGACGACCTCGCGGAGCATCTCGGCTGCCGACGTCCCGCCGGCGAGCACCGGTTTGGCCGTGACGATGACGGTCGATCCACCGAACGGCTCGACGCGGAGGCCGGCCGAGGCGAGCGCCTCCGCATGCTCCGTCACGACCTCCAGGTCGGCAGGGGCGAGGTCGAGGCGTTCGGGAATGAGGAGCGGTTGGACCTCGAGACTCCCGGCGGCGATCGCTCCCTTGAAGCGCTCGTAGAGGACCCTCTCGTGGAGGGCGTGCTGGTCGATGACCTCGATCCCCTCACGGCTTTCGACGACGAGGTAGCGGTCGTGCATCTGCACCGCCCGTTCCACGCGCTCGGCCGCCACGGCCTTCCTGTCGTCGCTCTCCTCCTCCCAGCCGGGGAGGGTGGCGGCCGAACGGGGCGCGGCGAGGGGCGTCTGCGGCTTCCACGCAGGGAGTGAAGCGCCGGCGTTGAACCAAGGCTCGGCAGCGGCGGCTGTCCACCGCTCGTCCGCCGTCGCGGTCGCCGGCCGTGGCTCCCCGACGGGGGGCCAGGGCGCCCGAGGGGCAGATCCGCTCGGGCCGGGCTCGACCGGCGGCGTGAGCGGCGCGCGGAGGTCGAGGGTGAGGAACTTCGTCCGCAGCGCCGAGAGGACGAGGCGGTAGAGCCGCGAGGGATCGCGAAACCGCACCTCCATCTTTGCCGGGTGGACGTTGACGTCGACGAGATCGGGGGGGATCTCAAAGCGGAGGAAGGCGATCGGCTGCCGGCCGGTGAGGAGCACGCCCCGGTAGCCCTCCTGCACCGCGTGGAGGATCGAACGGTCGCGGAACGGTCGGCCCGACACGAAAAGATGCTGGAGCCGCGTGCCGGCCATGTCGTCCTCAGGACGACCGACCAGCCCGTGCACCGAGATCTCCTCGTCGGAGGCCTCGACCTCGATGAGACGCTCGGCCAGTTGCGTGCCGAACAGATCGCCGATCCGCGTCCGCCACCGGTCGGCCACGGGGAGATCGTGCACGCGCCGGCCGTTGTGATCGAGCGTCATCGCCACGGCCGGGTGGGCCAGGGCGGTGCGCACGAAGGCCTCGGAGGCGTGCGACCATTCCGTCGACGGCGCACGGAGGAAGGCCCGTCGGGCAGGCACTTTCGAGAACAGTTGGTGGACCTCGACGGTCGTGCCGACAGGACACCCCTCCGGCGCGACGTCCCCCATCACCCCGCTGTCGACCTCGAGGCGGGCGCCATGCTCCCCCGTCGGAGTGCGGGAGCGGATCACCACCCGCGCCACCTCGGAGATCGACGCGAGGGCCTCGCCACGGAAACCGAGCGTTCCGATCCGTTCGAGGTCATCGGCGACGCGGAGCTTGCTGGTGGCGTGCGGAGCGACCGCCAGGGGAAGGTCCTCGGCGTCGATGCCGGCGCCGTCGTCCACGACCCGCACGAGGCCCACGCCCCCTTGCTCGAGCGTGACGGCGATCCGCGACGGACCGGCGTCGAGTGCGTTCTCGAGGAGTTCCTTGACGACGCTCGCCGGACGTTCGACCACCTCGCCGGCAGCGATCCGGTTGACGACCGACATCGG
>CAJAYZ010000886.1 GCA_903949225.1 uncultured Planctomycetaceae bacterium | reverse complement strand
GGATCGCTCGTCATCTGGCAGGACTACAACCCCCACCCGAAGCTGCAGATGCCCCATGAGTTCGTCTTCATCGACAACGATCTCGGCATGGGCTCGGGTCTGGCCGATTCCTTCAGCCAGACCAGTGCCGTCACCTCCGGCCTCCAGGAGGTGCTGTTCCCCTTCCCCGGGGCCGTCGCCAGAGATGACACGGCCGATGTCGAATGGACGCCGCTGGTCCAGACGAGCAATCGTTCCGGGACGATCGAGGTCGAGCAAGTGATGCGCAACCGCGGCGACATGGCGCAGTTGCAGGTCTTCGAGAAGCAGGGAAAGCAGGCGATGGTGCTGGCGGCCGCAATCGAACGCCGGCCCCCAGCCGGCACCGATGGGGCACCGGTCAAGGCCGTCATCGTCGCCGACATCGATCTCCTCGATGGCCGGATCTTCGGCCTCCGCAACCGTCCAGACGAGGTCTTCGGGCTCGACTTCGACAATGTCACTTTCGCCCTCAACATCCTCGATTCGCTCGCCGGTGACGACCGGTTCCTCGAGATCCGCAAACGAAAGCCGAAGCACCGTACGCTCGAGCGCATCGAGGCGACCGTCGCCGATGCCCGCGAGCAGGCGGACGCGGAGCGGCAGAAGTTCATCGAGCAGTGCGACCTTGCCGAGCGGGAGGCCAACGGCCAGCTCGAAAAGGAGGTGGGGGAGTTCGAGCGGAAGGTCAAGGAGCTCGAGGCCACCGGCGACGCCGATCCTCAAGCCACGATGCAGATGATGCAGCAGTTGGCCGCGAAGCGGGCGCTGGCCCAGCGGCGGCTGGAGACCAAGACCGAGCAGCTCACCCGGCAGCGGGACATCGAGATGGAGAAGGTCGAGCGGCAACTCGGGGGCAAGGTCCGCCAGGAACAGGATCGGCAGAAGTGGCTGGCGGTCCTCCTGCCGCCGATCCCGCCGCTGGTGGTGGCGTTCTTCGTCTACTTCCGACGGCGGGCCCAGGAGCGCGAGGGCGTGGCAAAGACACGGTTGCGGTGAGCGACGACGGTCGGTGGTCCCCGCGATGCGAGAGCCGACCGACACGAGAGCCGACCGACACGGGACAGTTCCCCGGAGAGAAGGATCATGGCAGACGACCACAAGGCCCGGAATCATCACGATCGCAGCGACGTCCATCCGCCCCTGCCCGCCGGGGGAGCCGGTGCCAGGGTGCGTCGCCGGGTGGAGGAAGACGCCGGCGGGGTGTCGCGCGGCATCTGGGGGAGAACCTCTCTGTTCCTCCTCGGTGGTGTGGGCATGCTCCTCCTCGGCTGGCTCGCGCAGCCGCGCTATCAGAGCCGTGAGGTCAAGCCGGAAGCCGAGCGGATCCTCTTCCCGGAGCTCACCGACGTCCAGAAGGCAGCCAGCCTCGAGGTGGTGAAGTACGACGAGGAACTCGCCACGCTCCAGCCGTTCAAGGTGGTGCAGGCCGGCGGGGTGTGGGTGCTCCCGTCGCATCAGAACTACCCAGCCGACGCCAGGGATCATCTCGCCGCGGCGGCGACGGAATTGGTCGACCTCGAATCCCTCGACGTCGTCAGTTCTTCCGCGGCGGATCACGAGACGTACGGCGTCATCGAGCCCGATCCGGAGAAGATCAAGCCGGGGATGGTGGGGGTCGGCGAGCTCATCGAGATCCGCGATGCCGGTGGCAACAAGCTCGCGCGGCTCGTGGTCGGCAAGGAGGACAAGCGTCCGGGAACGTCCGCGGCCGGGGGAAAGAAGCTCCGCTTCGTGCGGAAGGCCGGGCAGGACCCGGTCTATCGCGTCGAGATCGACACGTCGAAGTTCACGACCCGCTTCGATGATTGGATCGAGAAGGATCTCCTCAAGCTCTCGCCGTGGGACGTGCGGCGGGCCGTCCTCGACGACTACTCGCTCGGCGCGGTCGAGTCGGGGGGAAGGATCCGAGTCGAGCAAAACCGCAAGGATCGGATCGAGGTCGCGTACGACGATAAGGATCAGCGCTGGACGCTCGCTCGGCTCGAGGCCTTCAGTGGCGGGGCCGAGGCGAAGCTCGAGACTCTCGGTGAGGCCGAGGAACTCGCGTCGCCGCGGCTCAATGATCTGCGCAACGCCTTGGGCGACCTGAAGATCGTCGACGTCGTCCGCAAGCCGGCCGGATTGTCGGCCGAACTCAAGGCCGAGGAGAAGTTCACCGCCGACGAGGAGGCGGTCCGCTCCATGCAGCAGCGTGGCTTCCTGCCGCTGAAGTCGGGCGACATCCTCTCGACCGATGGCGAGACGATCGTCGGCATGAAGGATGGGGTCGAGTACGTCCTCCGCTTCGGTGCCGGCACCTCCGTTGGCAACGGCAGCGGCGAGGACGTGGCCGCTGACGATGCCACGGGGCGGTATCTCCTCGTGATGGCCCGGTTCAACGAGAGCCTCCTCGAGAAGCCCGTGCTCGAAGAGCTTCCGGGGGACGCGCCGGCGACGGAGGGAGCCGCAGCCGAGGGAGGAGAGAACGGGGCCGCCGATCAGCTCAAGGCGGCCGATGAAGCCGAGGCAAAGGCCCAGGCGGCGCTCGAGGCCCGCCGCGCCGTGGAACGCGAGAACCGGCGTCGTCAGGACGACTACGACGCGAAGGTGAAGGCGGCCCAGCGCCGCGTCCGCGACTTGAATGCCCGGTTTGCGGACTGGTACTACATCGTGCCGACGAAGGAATACGCGAAGATCCACCTCAATCGTGCCGCCGTCGTGCAGCCGAAGGGGACCGAGGCCGCCGACGCCGGGCCGCCGGGGGGAGGATCGCCGTTCGGTGCCGGTGGGGGAGCGCCCTTCGGCCCGCCAAGACCCCGCCCCGCGCCGACACCCCCGCCCGTCGAGCCGGCCCCGGCGCCAGAAGCCCCGACCGGCGACGCGCCGGTTGAGGCAGACGCGCCGCCGGCAGCCGATTCCACCATCGACGGCGCCACGCCTCCGGCGTCGGGAGAAGCGCCGCCGGCTCCAAGTGGGGACGGGGCTTCTCCGGCAGCCGATCCCACGCCTGCGCCCGCCGACCCGGCCAAGCCCGATGTCCCTGCCGATGTCCCGGTGCCCCCCGCGTCATCGGAGCCCGTGCCAGCGGCGGGATCGTGATGTCTGAGATCCTCACCGCTCCCCGCGCCTCACGGTTCGGTCGGACCACCGGCTTCCGCCTTGTCGGGGTCGGCCATGCCGTTCCCGACGAAGTCGTCACCAACGAGGATCTCGCCCGGCTGGGCTGCGATGCGCAGTGGATTCTCGAGCGGACCGGAATCCGCGAGCGTCGCCATGCCCCGTCCTGGATGGCCACGAGCGACTTGGCGACGGCGGCCGGGCGCGATCTGTTTCGCAATTCGGGTGTCGCTCCGGCGGATGTCGACCTCCTCGTCCTCGGGACGTTCACCCCCGACATGTCGATCCCATCGACCGCCTGCATCGTCCAGGAGGGGCTCGGCATCGAGGCGCCGGCGATGGATGTCACGGCGGCCTGCGCCGGCTTCGTCTATGCCCTCGTGACCGCGGCCCAGTTCGTCGGCTGCGGGACGAGCCGGCAGGCGCTCGTGATCGGCGCCGATACCAACTCCCGCGTCGTTGATCCCGAGGACGTCAAGACCTGGCCCCTGTTCGGGGACGGGGCGGGGGCGGTGCTCTTGGAGCGGATCGAGAATCCGGCCGAGGGCAGGGAGCGGGGGCTCCTCTCGTTCTCGCTCGGGGCCGATGGTCGTGGATCCGGGCTTCTCGTCTGCCCGATGAGTGGCTCGAGGCAGCCAGTGACCGCCGAGGGAATGGCGAGGCGCGAGCAGTACATGCGGATGGATGGGCGGGCCGTCTTCAAGTGGGCGATCCGCCTGGCCGAGGAGAATCTCCGCGCTGTCATCAAGGCCGCCGGCCTGACGCTCGACGACATCGACTGCTTCGTTCTCCACCAAGCCAATCTGCGGATCATCGATGCGACTCGGGCTGCCCTCGGCGTGTCGTCCGATCGGTTTGCGGTCAACATCGACCGCTACGGCAACACGTCGAGCGGTTCGATCCCGTTGGCGATCGACGAGGCCTGGCGCGAGGGACGCATCGGGTCTGGGAGCACGATCGCCGTGTGCGGGTTTGGCGGCGGCCTGGCCTGGGGCAGCGCCGTCTGGCGGCTCTGACAAGCCGGCCGTGGTCCCCGTCTGCCCTCTGCTTTCTGTTCCCGGCTCCAGTTCCCTCCCGCCCCCAATATCCTCCCAGCAATCAGGACTCTTCCCGATGGTGAACACCGAGCGGACCGACGGCGCCTTGAAGGTCCGAGGTGAAGTCGCCGAAGGGGATACCTGGGATCTCGCCAGCCTTTTCTCTTCCGATGGCGCGTGGGAGGCGGCGTTGGCCGCCTGGGAGGGGACGATCCCCGGATTCGTGGCCTTCGCCGGCACGCTCGGCCGGTCGCCGGAAGACCTTGCCGCCTGCCTCGCCTACGACGTCGAAGTCGATCGAACGGGGGACCGCCTCGGCACCTACGCGCATCTGCGGGCCAGCGAGGATCAGGGGGCGCCGGAGCCCCAGCGGATGGTGGGCCGCTTCCAGCATGTCGCCACGTCGTTTGCGGAGAAGACGAGCTTCCTCCGCCCCGAGATCCTCGCCATTCCGGCAGCGACCCTCGATAGCTGGATCGCCCTGCCGATCCTGGCGCCCTATCGGATCGGCATCGAGCGTCTCGTCCGCACCCGTCCGCACGTCCTCTCCGAGCGCGAGGAGAAGCTGCTCGCCATGCAGGGGACCTTCGCCGGGACCGCCGCGAAGGTCTTCCGGCAACTCACCGACACCGACATGAAGTTCGGCTCGGTCGTCGATGGCAAGGGAAGGTCGTCGGAACTCTCCAACGCGACCTTCACGACCTTTCTCCTCGACGCCGACCGCGGTGTGAGGAAGACGGCCTTCCACCAGCTCTACGACGAGTATGCCGCCCACGCCAACACGCTTGCCGCCGCCCTCTCAGGATCGGTGGAACGCGACGTCTACGCCGCCCGGGTCCGCAACCATCCCACCGCCGTCGGCGCCGCGCTGTTCAACGACAACATCCCGGTGGCGGTGTACGACCAACTCGTCGCCGCCGTCCGTGCGCACCTCCCCGCCGTCCACCGCTATTACGATCTCCGTCGCCGTCTCCTCGGCCTCGACGAGATCCACCATTACGACTGCTACGTTCCCCTTGCCCAGGACGTGCCCCTGCAGCACACCTGGGACGAGGCGGTGGGGCTCATCGTCGGAGCCCTCGAGCCGCTCGGCGCCGACTACGGCCGCCGTCTCGAGGCGGGCTTGAGTGGGCGCTGGTGCGACCGCTACCCAAACTCAGGCAAGCAGTCAGGGGCCTTCAGCTCCGGCACCTACGACTCCGATCCCTACATCCTCATGAACTTTCAAGAGGAAGGGATCGAGCACGTGTTCACGCTCGCCCACGAGGCGGGGCACTCGATGCACACCCGCCTCTCCGCTGAGGCGCAGCCCTACCAACTTGCCGGCTACACGATCTTCGTCGCCGAGGTGGCCAGTACGTTCAACGAGCAACTCCTCGCCCGTTCGCTGCTGGCCAAAGCGCGGACGCCGCGCGAGCGGGCGGCGATCCTCGCCCGGGAGATCGACGGCATCCGGGCGACGATCGTCCGGCAGACGATGTTTGCGGAGTTCGAGCGGCTCACCCACGCCTCGGCTGAGGCCGGCCAGCCGTTGACCCTGGAGCGCATCCGGGGCCTCTACCGGGAGCTGCTCGATGCCTACTTCGGCCCGGGGTTCATCGTCGACGATCAGCTCGAGCTCGAGTGCCTGCGGATCCCACACTTCTACAGCGCGTTCTATGTCTACAAATACGCCACCGGGCTGTCGGCCGCGATCGCCCTGGCTGAGCGGGTGGCGAGCGGCGGGCAGGCCGAACTCGATGCCTATCTCGGCTTTCTCCGTGGTGGCTGCTCGCGATGGTCGCTGGAGCTCCTCCGGGATGCCGGCGTCGATCTCGAGCGGCCGGAGCCGGTTGCCACGGCACTGACGAGGTTTGCCTCCCTCGTCGACGAGCTGGAGCAGACGCTCTGCGGTTGAATGGCCGGCCGGCGTGCGTGGTACACTCGGGGACATTCAGGAGTTTCTGCCGCTGATGCCCACCCCCGACACCGCGCCCCCCGGGCCGGTCGATCCGTTCGCGTCGTACCGCGTTCCCGCGGGATCGCACGACGAGTTCTCCACGGCCGGTGAGCCACGCCCCCACTGGCGGCGGCTGGCGTCGATCCTCCGCCACTGGGATCCGGCGGAGCTCTCCGAGCGCTGGGAGCAGGCGCGGCGGCTGATCCGGGACAACGGCGTCACCTACAACATCCACGACGATGCCCAAGGAGATCAGCGGCCCTGGGTGCTCGATCCGATCCCGTTGGTGATTGCGGCTGACGATTGGAAGGGGATTGAGGCGGGGATCGGCCAGCGCTTGCGGGTTCTCGATGCCCTCCTTGCCGACCTCTATGGCCCGCAGCATCTCCTCAAGGAGGGGGTGGTGCCCGCCGATCTCGTCCTCGGCCATCCGGCGTTTCTCCGTTGCTGCCACGGTATCAATCTGCCCGGGGGGCGTCACCTTCATCTCCACGCCTCCGTGCTCGCCCGCCACAGCGACGGCCGTTGGCATGTGCTCGGCGATCGCACCGGCGTGCCGCACGGCCTCGGCTACGCGCTCGAGAACCGACTCGTCGTCTCGCGCCTTCTCCCGGCGGCGTTCCACGAGTCGCACGTGGAACGACTCGCGCCGTTCTTCATCGGGTTGCGGTCGATGCTCCGCGCCCTCGACACCGGGCGCGACGTCCCGCGGATCGCGCTGTTCAGCCCTGGGCCGTCGAGCGCCACGTGGTTTGAGGATGCCTACCTCGCCCGCTACCTGGGCCTGCCGCTGGTCGAGGGGGGGGATCTCGCCGTCCGCGAGGACCGGGCCTGCCTGAAGACGCTCGGTGGCCTCGTGCCGATCGACGTCCTCCTCCGTCGTGTCTTGGACAGCGAATGTGATCCGCTCGAATTGGATAGCGGGGCGCTGGCCGGCACGCCGGGGCTCGTGCAGGCCGTGCGCGGTGGCCGCGTGGCCCTGGCCAATCCCCTTGGCAGCGCGCTGGTGGAGTCGCCCGGATTCATGGGGTACATCCCCGCTGTCGCCCGGCGTCTCCTCGGTGAGGAGTTGCTCCTGCCGTCGCCACAGTCGTGGTGGTGTGGCCGCCCCGAGGGGCTCTCCCATGTGCTCGCCCGATTGGATGACATCGTCATCGAGCCGGTCGTCACGATTCCGGGGGGGCCCAAGCGGTATGTGCCGCGACTCCTCGACGCCGCCGGACGCACGGCCCTGGTGGATCGGATCCGGGCCCGACCGGGGGACTGGGTGGGGAGGGAAATCGTCGAGCGGTCGGTCGCCCCGTGCTGGGATGGCGGGCGGGTCGTGGCCGCGCCGGTCGTCCTCCGGCTGTTCTCGGCGGCGACCCCCGAAGGGCCGATCGTGATGCCGGGGGGATTGGCCCGTCTCACGCTTCGCGGGGGCGGGGCGGGGGAGTTGGCGATGTTCTCCGGGCAGGGATCGAAGGATGTGTGGGTTCTGTCTCCGGGGCCCGTGCAGCCGGTCTCGCTGCTGCCGCCCCCCGGCCAGCCGGTGCCACTGCGGCGCAGCGGCAACGATCTCCCCAGCCGCGTCGCCGATCATCTCCACTGGCTCGGCCGGCATGTCGAGCGGGCCGAATCGGCCGCGCGACTCCTCCGCACGGTGTCGGCGCGGGTCGCCTCAGAGAGCACGCTCGAAAGCTCGTCGGCCGTCGCCCGACTGCTGGCCACGCTCTCCGAGCCCCCGGTCGTCCGGCCTGAGTGGCAGGAGCCGGGCCGGCCGGAAACGCCTGCTGAGATCGCCGCCGAGGTGCAGTCGCTGGTGTTCGACGAGTCGCGTCCCACGAGCGTGGCGGCCTCGATCCGGGCCATGTGGCAGATGGCCAGCGTCGTCCGCGATCGGATCTCGATCGATTCTTGGAAGATCCTCTCCCGGCTCCGCCGCGACGGGCTGGCCGACCTCCGCTCCGGGGTCGGCGGGGCTCCGGTCGTGCTCGTCCATGATGGGGACGTCCTTTCGTTCCTCGACATGCTGATCCTCGACTTCTCCGCCTTTGCCGGTCTCGGCACTGAAAGCATGACGCGCGGGCCCGGCTGGAGATTCCTCGACATGGGCCGCCGCCTCGAGCGGGCCACCGGTATGGTCCATCTCCTCCGCAGCACCGTCGTCACGGCGCGGGCCGACGAGCAACGGATCGACGAGATGCTCCTGGAGATCGCCGACAGCTCGATGACCTATCGCAACCGCTACCTCGGCACGCTCCAGGCCGCCCCGCTTGTCGATCTCCTCCTCACCGACGAGACGAATCCCCGCAGCATCGGATTCCAAGTGGCGGCGCTCGATGCCCATGTCGAAGCGCTCCCCCGCGACGTCGGCTCGCCGGTCCTCGCCGATGAGCAGCGGGCCGCGATGGCGGCGACGGGGCTGCTTCGTCTGGCCGATGTCTCGGCGCTGGTCGTCCCCGACTCCGACGGGGCTCGCGGGCAGCTCGATCGGTTGCTGGTGCGCCTCGACGGGCACCTTCGCGATCTCTCGGTCGCCATCACCCACCGTTACCTTGTTCATGCCATGCCGCGCCGGCGTCTCGGCGACCTGATGGAGTCGAGCGATGCCAGTGAATGATGTCATCCCCCAAGTGGTTGTGGTCGGCCGTCCGAACGTGGGGAAATCGAGCCTGTTCAACTGGCTGATCGAAAAGCGGATCGCCATCGAGGATCCAACGGCCGGCGTCACCCGCGATCGTCTCGTCCAGCGGGTGAGCCTCGAGGACCGGGTCTTCGATCTCGTCGATACCGGCGGGATGGGATTCGACGATCCCGACGGCCTCACCACCCAGATCGATGCCCAGATCGCCTCGGGGCTCACCTCCGCCGCCTTGATCGTGTTCGTCGTCGAGGTCCGCAGCGGCCTCCTGCCAGCCGACCGCGAAGTGGCCCGCCGGGTGCGATTGACCGGGGCGCCTGTCCTGCTGGTTGCCAACAAGGCCGACGACACGAAGTACGACCTCCTCGCCCATGATTTCGACGAGCTCGGCTTCGGCGAGCCGCTGATCGTCAGCGTCCGGCAAAACCGCAACCGCGCCGAACTCGTCGACGAGATCGTCGCGCATCTCCCCGAGGCTTGGCCCGAGGAGGCCGAGGGGGCGGCGCTTCCGGAGATGAAGTTGGCGATCGTCGGTCGCCGCAACGTGGGGAAGAGCACCTTCACCAACGCCCTGGCCCACGAGGAGCGGGTGATCACGAGCCCCATCGCCGGCACCACGCGCGACAGCATCGACGTCCGCTTCGAGGTCGACGGCCACTCGTTCCTTGCCATCGACACGCCCGGCCTGCGGCGAACGAAGAGCCGGACGACCGATCTCGACTTCTACTCCACCCACCGAGCCGAACGGAGCATCCGCAGGGCCGACGTCGTGCTCCTGTTCCTCGATGCTTCCGAGCCGATCGGACGCGTCGACAAGCAACTCGTCGACACGATCCTCGAGGAGGCCAAGCCGGTCGTGTTCGTGATCAACAAGTGGGATCTCTATGCCGGCGAGGTCGACCGCAAAGAATGGGACGACTACCTCCGCGAGACGTTCCGCTCGATGCCGTGGGCGCCGGTTGAGTTCACCACGGCGACGTCGGGGCGGAACGTGAAGGCGGTCGTCGACACTGCGCAGCGGCTGTTCCGGCAGAGCAGCACCCGCATCCCCACCGCGAAGCTCAACACGGTCATCCGCACCGCCGTCGAGACAAACCATCCCCCCGCCGACGGTCGTGGTCGTCCGATCCGGATCTACTACGCCACGCAGGTCGAGGTGAATCCGCCGACGATCGTCCTCTCCACCAGCGACGCCCGCGGCATTACCGAGCCCTACAAGCGTTACCTCGTCAATTCCCTGCGGCAGACCACTCTTCTGAAAGAAGTGCCGATCCGCCTCTTTGTCCGCGGTCGCGGCTCGGAGACGGCCTCGGAGGAGTGACCCCGGCCCCCGTTTCCCCGCCGCCGTCGGCAGGGTATCCTTGCGGTTCGTCTTTGGAAGTTTCCCCCCCGGTCAGGAGTTCCCCTGCGATGAGCGCACCCGTCCGCCCAGGCACCCCCTCGAGCCCCTTCTCCCGCCGTGATGTCCTCAAGGTCGCCGGTGCGATCGGTGGCACCCTCGCCGCGGTGCCGGGCGTGCACGCTCAGAATCCCTCGAGCGACGTCATCCGCATCGGGCTCAT
>CAJAYZ010000885.1 GCA_903949225.1 uncultured Planctomycetaceae bacterium | reverse complement strand
CCAACGGTATTCCGGGTGATCAGGGGGTGGGGTGTCGTCGCGTGGTGGGAAATCGGACGAATACCGCGCTACCCGATTGTGCAAGATCGAGTGCTCCTCCGTCCAGAGCGCCCCGTCAGCAGCCCGGCGAGAAAACCAGCCCGGCCATTCGACTCATCACCCACGGGAGGGGTGACAACGCGTTTGCAGCGGGACGTGTTCGCGAAGCTATGCTTTTTGCCATGAACACATTTCTTTTTCGTCGCGATGACGTCCCCCACGCTCCGGTGATCACCCGCCTGCTCCTGACGGCCTTGTTAGGGAGTGCGCTGGCCACCGCCGCCTGGCCCGCCGCAGCCGACGACGCCCCGGCGACGCCCGCCTCGCCGGCCCCCGGCCATTCCCTCCACGGCGAGAGCTTCTCCGAGGGGCCGCGGCGCCGGCTTCCGCTCACGCCGGGCTGTGGCGTCATCCGCTTCCCGGTCACGACGGCGTCGCCCGAGGCTCAGGGCTATTTCGAACAGGGAGTAGGTCAGCTCCATGGCTTCTGGTATTGGGAAGCGGAGCGATCGTTCCGGACGGTCCTCCAGATCGACCCGGCCTGCGTCATGGCCCACTGGGGGATGGCGATGGCGAACATCCAGAACGAGGCCCGGGCCCGGCAGATCATCGCCCGCGCCACCGGGCCGGGGTTTGACGCCGCCACGCCGCGCGAGAAGGCCTGGATCGAGGCCGCGAAAAAACTCTTCGCCGAGAAGAAGGACGATGCCGAGCGGAAGGCGCACGCGACGGAGTTTCTCGCGGCGGTGGAGAAGATCGCCCTCGACCATCCCGACGATCTCGAGGCCCGGGCGTTTCTTGTCGGCTTCAGCTGGTGGAACAAAAGCCGGCTCGGCCTCCCCGTGACCAGCCCCCTGGCCATCGACGCCCTCGCCCTCCAGGTGCTCGCCAAGGCGCCGCTCCATCCGATTCACCACTACCTCATCCATCTCTGGGACGGCTCGCGCCCCGCCGAGGCACTCCGCTCGGCGGCGTCGTGCGGCCAGTCGGCTCCCGGAATCGCCCACATGTGGCACATGCCTGGCCACACCTTCTCCGAGCTCCAGCGCTGGCAGGATGCGGCGTGGCAGCAGGAGGCGGCGGCCCGCGTCGACCACTCCCAGATGCTCCGCGCCCACCTCTATCCCGACCAGATCCACAACTTCGCCCACAACAGCGAATGGCTCGTCCGCACGCTCAACCATCTCGGCCGGGTGCGCGAGGCGCTGGCGATCGCCGCGAATCTCGTGTCGATGCCGCGGATCGCGCGATCGAAGGAGGTAAAGCCCGATCCCACCCAGACCTTCGATGAAAACGGCAGCGCCTGGCAGTACGGCCGCGACCGGCTCTTCGAGACGATCCTCCGCTGGGAGCTGTGGGACGTGGCGGCCTGCCTCTCAGACACCCCCTACCTCGAGCCGGGGCGCGACTTTGACGACCAGTGGCGACGCGAGCAGCTCCTCGCCCTGGCTGGCTACGGCCGTGGTGACCGCGATGCCGGGCATGCGGCGCTCGAGCGGCTCGCCGCGATCGAGGCCCGACTGCGAGCGGAACGCACCGACGCCGCCGCGAAGGCCGAGGCCACCGCTCGGGGGAACAACCAATCCGCCGCCGAGATCTCCAAGGCGATGGCCGACGCGATGCAGCCGTTCTCCGAGAAGATCGAGGCGCTCCGGCGCCCGCTCGCCGAGCTCCGCCTCCGTGACCATCTCGCCCACGGCCGCACCGACGACGCCAAGCAACTCCTCGCGGAAGTCGGTGAGTACGACAAGCCACGTCTGGCGTCGATCCACCTCGCGCTCGGTGATCCTGCCAAGGCGTGCGAGATCGCCAAGGGGATCGCCGACAGCGAGAAGAACCAACTCGCCCCCTGGGCTCTCCTCGCCTGGATGCAGTGGAGTGCCGGCCGACGCGACGAGGCGATCGCCACCTTCCAGGAAGTGCGGCGGCTCGCCGGCCACGCCGACACCGATCTCCCGTTCCTCCGTCGCCTCGCGCCCCTCGCCGAAGCAGCCGGCGTCGCCGGCGACTGGCGAACGCCTGCCCCCGCGGCGACTGACACCGGGGTGCGGCCCGATCTCGCCACGCTCGGGCCGCCACAGTGGCAGGCCTGGCAGGCGGGGGAGTGGAGCGCCGTGAGCGTCGCGGGGGAGCCGGTGCTGGCCGCATCACTCCGCGGTCGGGCGCACGTGGTGATCCTCACCCTCGGCCAGGCCTGCACCCACTGCAACCAGCAGGTGAAGGCATTTGTCGACAAGGCCGCCGCCTTCGAGAAGGCGGGGCTGCCGATCGTGATCGTGAGCACCGACACCCCGGCCGCCATCCGCGATTCCGGCGAAACGCTCCCCTACCCAGTTCATTCCGGCGCCGATGGCGCGGCCTTCCGCGCGCTCGATGCCTGGGATGATTTCGAAGGAAAGCCGCTCCACGCCACCTGCTTCATCGCCGCCGACGGTCGGATGCGCTGGCAGCATGTCGGCTATGAGCCGTTCATGCTCCCCGACTTCCTCCTCGAGGAGACGCGCAGGCTCCTGGAACTCCCGGAAAATCCGGAGTGCCTCCTGCGACGATGAGGTGATGGCTACGCCATCGAGCCGTTGTTCTCGCCGTCCCCGCCGACTTCGGGCTCGTCCCCGTCGACTTCCTCGTCGTCGGCAAACTCCTCGTCGTCATCCCACGGCCAGAAGAACATCTGCACCTGACGGAGGACGATCGACTCCTCGCCGTCCTCTCCCTCCTCCTCGTATTCGACCTGGAAGAGGATCCCTTCGAAGCTCTGCAGGTTGGCAAGCGCCACCTCGCTGAGGAGCACCGTCTTCTCGTCGACTCGTTCCGCGGTGACGAAGCCGTAGGCGGTCATCTCCCCCTGCACTTCGACATGCTCGGCATCGTCGAAGACGTCGGACTCGCCCTGGATGTGGAAGTGGGGCATCGAAGGGGATTCCTTTCGGTGGAGGACAGGCTCTGGTGAGGCGAGGCAAGAGCATACAGCGCCGCGGCGCGACGCCAACGGCGTCCCGTGGCAGGGCCATTCCCGCCCGCCCCCGCCCGCCTCACAGGGCCAGGCTAGCGTAGGCCAGGAGCGACGCGAGGACGACCACCACTCCCCCCACCACTCCCACCACAACCGCCACTTCGGCTTGCAGCAGTGTGTGCGGCACCTCGTCTAGCCAGTGCAACTGCCAGCTGGATTCATGCATTCTCTCCAATGTCTGCTGT
>CAJAYZ010000884.1 GCA_903949225.1 uncultured Planctomycetaceae bacterium | reverse complement strand
CGTTTCCCTTGCCATGCCGGCGAGTGTCGAACCAGGTGCGACGCTGGGCCGCCGACAAGGGCCCTTCCGGACGAGCATCGCGGGCTTCGATGGCCAAGCCGACACGGTCGAAATCGTAGTCGTGGGGGGGTGAAAGTGCGGTAGCTTCCCCCTCTGGTCCAGCCCCCGGGGACTCCCGACCGGCCGGTGCGTCGAGCCTCCGCCACACGGCGGGGCGCTTGTCGGGATGGAGGAGGTGCCAGAGCGTCGGCACGGAGCCATTGTGGAGGTAGGGGGCACTGGCCCAGATGCCGTCGAGAGGCGGGGCGACATAACCCTCCGGGGCATTGATCCCTTCGATCTCGCCTCCATCGGCAAACCAGCTGTCGTTGAGCGCCCGGCGGTCCTTGACGGTGAGCGAATCGAGCCGAACCCGATCGGTGCCGACCTCGTCGATCGCCACCATCCGTTCGGGGTACGCTCGCCCTGGCCCATTGCGCGGGC
Source organism: uncultured Planctomycetaceae bacterium (assembly GCA_903949225.1). Lineage (GTDB taxonomy): Bacteria > Planctomycetota > Planctomycetia > Pirellulales > UBA1268 > QWOP01. Next base: position 4,087 of record CAJAYZ010000884.1, on the reverse strand, counting down.
CGTCGTAGGTGCCGTGGCAGTCGGCGCAGTGGGTCGCGAACAAACCCCTCCCCTGCTCGGCGAGCGCCGCGTCGACCGGTCCCTCCCAAGCAGGAGGCTCGAGAGATTCCAGCCACGCCTCAACGTCGCGAAACTCCCCCTCCCAGTCGCGGAACTTGTCCGGACCATTCTCCTTGACAAGGAGGAATTGCATCAGCATTCGATGCCCCTTGGGGGCGAAGCCGTCGGCGTAGATCCGCTTCCGCTTCGAATAGTTCCACCAGGCGGGGGCGTCCATGTCGTGGTGGGCGAGATCGAAGCGGGGCGTCTTCGACACGATCGAGAGGTCGGGGGCCCGGTGCTGCATCAGCGCTACGCCGAACATCACGGCGTTCGTCGTGCCGTTGGTTGTGCCCAGTGGCATCAGCAATCCGCCGAGATCCATGTGCCCCAGCGACTTTCCCTGGAGGAGCTTCACCTGCCGCACCTCCTCGGTGAGCGTCTCGAGCGCATAGCGGGTGTTCGGGGCGCCGGGGATGACGCGGCCGGCGACCGAGCCCTGATGGCAGGCGAGGCAGCTCATCGTCCACTTGCCCGCCCCGTCGACCACATATTGGAGCGACCGCGAGGGATCGTCGGGATGAGGAGAGAGGCCATAGCGGGCCATCGTCATCCGCCGCCGGTCATCCACATCGGCCGCCTCGGCCTGCGACTTCGCCGGCTCCTCCCACACCGTCCACAGGGCGTCGAACACCTGCTGGTCGAAGTCGGCGGGGAGATAGGCCCGGTGGAGGAGATGGTCGTAGCCGGCCGCTACGGCCGGTGGCGGGGGCGTTTGGACGGGCGCAGCCTCCTGGCCCAGGGAGGGCGCCATTCCAGGGAATGCGGCGAACATGCCGAGAAGTGCCGCTGCAGAGATCTGCGCGATCCTGACACCGAATCGACGTTCGGTTCCGGGGCGGTTCATGGCATACTCTTTCAATCTGCCCACATCAGGCTTCCCCGGCAATCGGGGAAGTCCCCTGCCCTTCCGGCCGCTGTTTCGACCACTCCGCCAGTATAGGCGGCTTTCCTTCCGCGGCCTCCCGCCATGGTCACCGCCAACCCACTCCTGATCCCGGAATTGCGGGTGATGCTCGCCGAAGGGGATGTCGAGGGCTTGCGCGGCGTGGCGGAGGAGCTCCATCCGGCGAGCGTGGCGGAGTTTTCCGAGGGGCTCGCGGATGGGGAGCTCTGGCAGCTCCTCGATGCCCTGCCGCTCGAGCGACAGGGGGACATTTTCCCTTACTACCCGCTCGCCCGGCAGGTCGAACTCGTCAAATCGGCCGACCGCCAGCACCTCGGGCCGCTCCTGGAGTGGATGGCGGCCGACAACCGGGTCGACCTCCTCAGGGAACTCGACTCTGACCTCGTCGAGGAGATCCTCCCGCTCGTGGCGAAGGCGGAGCGGCACGACATCCGCATGCTCCTCTCCTGCCCGGAGAACTCGGCCGGGGCTTTGATGACGACGGAGTATGCCTCGCTCCCGGCTGAGATCACCGCCGGCGAGGCAGTGGCCAGGCTCCGCTCCCAGGCCCCCGACAGCGAGTCGATCTATTACATCTACGTCCTCGACGCCGACCGGCGCCTCGTCGGCTTCATCTCGCTTCGCGACCTGATCCTCGCCCGCCCCAACGCCCTCGTCGGCGACCTCATGCAGGAGGACCCGATCAGCGTCCGCATCGAGGAGCCGGTCGACGAGGTGGTGCAGAAGCTCGCGCGCTACGACTTCCTCGCCATCCCCGTCGTCGACGACCACAACCGGCTCGTCGGCATCGTCACCCACGACGACGTCCTCGATGCCGTCCGCCAGGATGCCACTGACGAGGCCCAGCGGGCCGCGGCAATAGCTCCCCTCGGCGAGGGCTACCTCGAGGCGGCGTTGGTGTCGCTGACCTGGAAGCGAGGGGTGTGGCTGACGATCCTTTTCGGCACGGCAGCCGTGACGGCGATGGTGCTGGCGAAGTGGAAGCCGACGCACGAATGGCTGATGTACTTCATCCCGCTGGTCGTCGCCAGCGGCGGCAACTCGGGCAACCAAGCGGCCACGCTCGTGATCACCGCCCTCTCGACGGGCGACTGCAAGCTCGCCGACTGGAAGCGGATCCTCCGCCGCGAGTTCGTCGTCAGCCTGATGCTCGGTGTCCTCCTGGCGATCCCTGGATTCCTCCTCGGCCTCGCCTACGCGCCCGATCCCATGCACGCGCTGGTGATCCCGGCGACGGTCTTCTCCGTCGTCATGGTGGGGTCGCTGGTGGGCTGCGTGCTTCCGCTCGTCTTTCGCTCGCTCGGGCTCGACCCGGCGCTGATGAGCAATCCCTTCGTGTCGGCGATCGTCGACGTGGTGGGCATCGTGATCTACATGGCGGTGGCTACGGTCGTCCTCGACTGACGGAGCCGGTTCAGCCCAGCTTCCGGTCGACCGCCTCGGCGACGCGCCGGCAGACGGCCATCATCTTTTCAAACGTGGGGATGTCCAGCGTCTGCCCGCCGTCGCTCGCCGCCCGCTTCGGATCGGGATGGACTTCCACGATCAGCCCGTCGGCTCCCGCCGCCACGCTCGCCGCCGCCATGCTCGTGACGAGATTTGCATGCCCCGTGCCGTGGCTCGGATCGACCACCACCGGGAGGTGGGTGCGGGCTTGGAGCCAGGGGACGGTCGCCAAGGGGAGCGTGAAGCGGGTGTGCGATTCAAACGTCCGGATCCCGCGCTCGCAGAGCATCACCCGCATGTTGCCGCCGTCGAGGATGTATTCCGCGGCGAGGAGCAATTCCTCGACCGTCGCCGACGGCCCGCGCTTGAGGAGCACCGCGACATCCGTCTTTCCGACCGCCTCGAGAAGGCGGTAGTTTTGCATGTTGCGGGCGCCGATCTGAAGGACGTCGGCATACTTGGCCACCAGCGCCACGTCCTCCGATGCCACGACCTCCGTGACCACCGCCAGCCCTGTCTCTGCCCGGGCCTCGGCGAGGAGCTCGAGCCCCTTCTCTTTGAGGCCCTGGAAGCTGTAGGGGCTCGTTCGCGGCTTGAAGGCGCCGCCGCGGAGCCCGGTGGCACCGGCTGCCTTGACGGCCTGCGCCGTGGCAACGATCTGCTCTGAACTCTCCACCGAGCAGGGGCCGGCGATCACGCCGACATGGCCGCCGCCGACGACCAGCGGCCCCGCCCTGACAATCGTCGGTGTCGGCTGGACCTCGCGGCTGGCCACCTTGTAGGGGGCGAGGATCGGCATCACCGTGGCGACCCCGGGAAGTGTTTCGAGCCCCGATCCGACGATGTCGCGCTCGTCGCCGACGACGGCCACGACCGTCCGCTCCGTGCCAACGATCGTGTGCGGCTTGAGCTTCAACTCCTCGACGCGCGCGACCACCCGGTCGAGGTCCTCGCGCGACGCGCCAGCCTGCATGACGATGATCATCTCGGTTCGTTGTCCTTCTCGGTTGTGGGGGCGTCTTGCCCCGGGGCCAGGGTGTCGCCGCGTTTTTCGACCGCGGCCCGTGTCGTGATTTCGATCCGCTCGCCGGCATCCGTCTTCCGGATCACGTAGACGAGCTTCCCGTCGGGATTGGCCTTGGCGAGGATCGCCCGGAGGATCTCCGCGGCCGGCTTCTGTTTCTCGTCGAGGCCGAATGATTGGTTCTTCGTGATCCCCTCGAGCTGGAGGTCACTGCCGAGGATCTCCAGCTCGACGCCGATCTCGTCGGCGATCATCTGGATCGACTTCTCGAGCGTATCCTTCACGAACACCAGCGACATCGGCTTGGCAAGCGCCGTAAGCGCCCCGGCCGGCGTCGACGCCTGCGCTGAGCCGGCCGCCGCCACGGCTGGGGCGCCGCCGACCCGCGGGGTCTGCTCGAGGGCGAGCTCCGCTGCGAGGGCGAGGTTGTGGGGGGCGTGCTCGGGGAGCCATGCATTGACGATCACCCCGCGGCCATCGGCCCCGGCGTGGACATGATCAGCCACCACACCGAGCATCCGCGGGAGCCGCATCACGAGCTTTCGGCCATAGGGATGGGGATCGAGGGCGTTGCAGTATTCCTCCGTGGTCTCGGCCATCGTCGCCACGTT
>CAJAYZ010000883.1 GCA_903949225.1 uncultured Planctomycetaceae bacterium | reverse complement strand
CGAGTATCGACTGCGGCGCTGCGAGCCGTCGCCGAATGAAGGGCTCGCGGACTGGCTGCTTTCATGCCCGGAGAAGGGCTTCTTCGTGGGCGTGGATTCAGAGTCGACCGACGACTTGTGAGCCGCCGTGAACTACCTCGTTGATGCCAATGTTCTCAGCGAACCGACGAGGCCGCGCCCTGATGCGACGGTCGTCGACTGGCTCCGACTTCCCGAGTCTTTCCCTTCCCGCCACACCCGGCCCGCTTGGCCGTGAATCGGGCCCGGTAATCCGAACGCCCCGGGCGGGATTCCAGCGGCCGGCCGGCGTAGCCGAAGTCGATGCCCACGCCCAGCGTGACAGGCGACTTGGCCTGCGGCCCGGTCGTCCGCGCGAGGATCTTCCCAAAGCTGTCGTACTGCCGGTGCTCGACGACTTTCCCGCCGTCAGCCGCGTTCCCCGACACGATGTCGCGGATCGTCCCCTGGTGGTCAGCAAACGTCCAGTGTGTGCTCGTTGTCCCGAACGACGAGATCACAGGACTGCAGCACCGCCGGCAAGCCCTCCCGGCGGTAGAGCCGCGTGTTGATCAAGTGGTTTCGCATCGATCCACTCCGGCCAGCGACTGTTCCTTCGCTTAGGCGTCATAGTAAAGCCACCTAACTCATGGGTTATAGCCCTTCATGCCGCCTTTTTTGGTCCATCCGGGATCTTTATGGGTGAAGCCGTAATCCGCCGCAGTAGAAGTAGATGACGATCTTGAAGTTGTTTGGGTTCCGATAGCCACCGGCCCGTCGCTTGATGGACATGATCTTGCTGTTGAGGCCCTCGGCTACGGCATTGGTGATCGCATGGCTGCAGTACGTGATCACGTTGTCGAGCTTTCTCGCCAGCATCTGCGCGACGGCCTTGACCGGCTCCAGCCGACTGCGAATCGCCCATCCATGCCAGCCATCGAAGAATCGCCTCGCCCAGCCTTCGGTCTGGTAGGACCAGAGATACCGCAGGTTTTCCTTGATGGCCCAGGCCCGGGCCGTCTTCAGGTCGGACTCGCGAAGCTCACGCAGTTCCGCACGCCGCTTCGGAGGCACGTTCTCTTTGGAGGTGATCCAGAGGTACTTCGTCCTCTTGAGGCGATCGTCTCCGTTCTCAACGAGCAAGCGATTCTCGCGCCTCCGCACGACGTCCACGGCCTCGGTCATGTGCTTCATGATGTGGAAGCGATCGAAGACGATTTTGGAAGAGGCGAGTTGCACGGCTTCGAGGGTGGCTTGGAGGTACGGTTCCCACATATCCATGGCCACCGCCTCGATGGCCTCGATCTGCCGCGGCGTCCGAGTATTGAAACAAGCTGCCAAACTCGCTTTTTCGCGGCCCTCGGCGACGAACTCGACCGTGCCGCGATCGATGTCGCTGACGATGGTCATGTACCGATGCCCCTTGCGGAATGCCCTCTCATCGACGCCGATGCGAGCGATCGCGACGGCTTCTTTCCGAGAGATCCCGCGGACCACCGCCCGCTCGAGGACATGCCACGCCTGATCCCACGAAATGCCGATCAGCGCGCAGGCACCCTTCACGGTCTGGCAGGCCTGGAGGACATCGATGACGAATCGTTCCATGAGGATGGTGAAGCGACCATGCGGCTCCGCCCACGGCACCTTCACTTGAACGACGCCGTGCTCCGGGCATTCGACGCGGGGGATGCGGGCATGGACGAGTGTTTGAAACTGGCAGGTGTTCAGGTGCCTCCAGGTTCGCTCGGGGGCGTGGTCATAGCAGGCGAGCTTCTTCTGGCAGTGGGGGCAGGCCCACTGGCTTCCCTCGGCGTGCTCGACATGGACGTGAATCTGTGTCGATGCGACGTCCAGCTTCACATCAGCCACCCTCCAAGGGGCCGAAAGGCCCAGAACCTGTTGGTAGAGATCGGTGTCGAACATAGGAAGAGCCTCCGGG
>CAJAYZ010000882.1 GCA_903949225.1 uncultured Planctomycetaceae bacterium | reverse complement strand
TGGCTCGCGCTGATCATCGGGGGGGTGATCGCCGTCTCGCTCAGCGGTGTGGTGCCGCTGCTCGAGTATTTGGGGCAGCCCCCCGCCGTCGCCCGCGCCGCCTGGGGCTATCTTCTCCTCATCGCCTGGTCGATGCCCGGTGCGATTCTCGCCGTCGTGCTCGGGCAGGTGGCCGAAGCCGTCGACCGCCCCTGGCCGGTGTTCGGATTCATGGTCTTGGCGGTCGTCCTCAATGCCCTCCTCGCGTGGTGTCTCGTCTTCGGCCATGCGGGATTCCCCGCCCTCGGCCTGCCGGGGGCCGGCTGGGCGACGTTCGCGGCCCGCTGGGTGCACGCGGCGGCTTTGGCCGCGTGGATGCTCTCCGACCCCCGTGTGGCCGGCCGACGCAGTGGCGACTATGGCCCGCTGCCGCGGGATCTTTCGGTGATTCCTGCCATCGGCCGCCTCTTCCGCCAGGGGCTGCCGCTGGCTGCGCAGGATGTTCTCGAGGGGGGCGCGTTCGCTTTCGGAACGCTCATGCTCGGCTGGGTGGGCACGACGGCCCTGGCCGCAAATCAGGTGACGGTGGGGATCGCGTCGCTAGCCTGGATGGTGCCTGTCTCGCTGTCGATGGCGACCGGTGTCCGCGTAGCGCAGGCCGCCGGCGCCGGCGACCTGGATGCCGCGCGGCGGACCGGGATCGCCGCGATGCTCCTCGGCACCAGCCTGATGGCGGTGTGCGCGGTGTTCTATGTGGCCAGCGGGCGGTGGCTCGCGCGGCTGTTCACGGATGATCCCGAAGTGGCCGCCTTGGCTGGCACGCTCGTGAGCATCGCCGGGATCTATCAGGTGTCCGACGTGATTCAGTCGGTGAGCCTGGGGGCCCTCCGCGGGCTCCTCGACAACCGTGTGCCGATGCTGGCCAACGCCGTCTGTTATTGGGGATTGAGCCTGCCGACGGTCTGGTTCCTCACCTTCCGTTGTGGCTGGGGAGCGGCTGGCGTGTGGGCCGGCTATCTCCCGTGGATGGTGGCGACGGGGCTGTTTTTCCTGGTGCGTTTTCTCCGCCTCACCGCGCCGCGGTCACCCGCTCCCGCAGGCTCCACCCCGTGGCCGCGAACGTGAGGCCGCTGGAGAGGAGATTCACGCCGATGAGGACGCCGAGCAGCGTGCCGGCATCTTCCGGACGGGCCGTGAGGAGGATCGAGCCGAGGGCCGCCGTGAGCAGGCCGTCGAAGAGCAGCCAACCCCAAGGAAAGGCATCGCGTAGCGTCCAAGCGGCGGTGAGCTTGGCGGCGGCCTCAAAGAGGATCGCCAGCCCGACGAAAACGACGATCGCCTCGATCCCGGCACGGGGGATGAAGAGCATCGCCGTGCCCGCCATCAGCGAAATCGCGCCGCAGACGAGCGACAGCCAGAATCCACGCCAGTCGAAGGCGGTGGCGGAGAGCATGATCTGGGCGATTCCGGCTGTGGCAAGGGCGACGCCGCAGGCGATATCGACCGCGGTGGCAGCCCCCCACGGGGCGATGAGGGCCAGCGCGCCGAGAATCGCCAGCACCACCCCGAGCCGCAGCGCCGAGGTGCCGACCCTGGCGACGAGCCGGCCGGCGCCCCTCGGGCCGAACGAATGGTCTTGTTCCGGGAGGGGATCGAGGCCGGAGTCACCCGTGGCTGGTCTGGCGGACATGGAGAGATCCTCTTCAGGCGTGGGCGACGGGGCGGATGACGGTATTCTACCAGCGATGGCAGGCGTTCCTGCTTTTCGGGAGTTCCACCGGTCCGCACCGGGTTGACGATGGACACCCCCCCACCCTCACCAACGGACGATGACACGACCGCCGGTGGCGGTGCGCCGTCGGCCGCCTCGCGTTCCGACTCCGACGGCACCGCGATCTCAGCGGGGCGTCCGACGCCGCCGGTGATGGCCTCGTCGATGGAGGAGATCGGACGGGCGCTCGAGGGGCACTCCCTCGGCCCCTATCTCCTCGAACAGTTCGTCGGTGGCGGGGGGATGGGGGCGGTGTTCCGGGCCATCGACACGACCCTCAATCGTGTCGTGGCGGTGAAGGTGCTCTCCCGCCAGCATTCGTCCGATGTCGACATGCTCCGTCGCTTCAAGAACGAGGCCCAGCTCGCTGCCCGGCTCGATCATGAGAACATCGGGCGGGTCCATGCGGTCGGCTCCGATGCCGGCTGGCACTTCATCGTTTTTGAGTTCATCGAGGGGACGAATCTCCGCGACATGGTCCATGACGAGGGCCCGCTCGACGTACCGCGTGCCCTGCTGTTCACGGCCCAGGTGGCGGAGGCCCTCGAGCATGCGTGTGAGCGTGGCGTCGTCCATCGCGACATCAAGCCCTCGAACATCATCGTCACCCCAGCGGGGCGGGCGCGGCTGGTCGACATGGGGCTGGCGCGGTTGCCCGCGGTGGGGGGCGTGCCCGATCTCACCGAAAGCGGGATGACGCTCGGCACCTACGACTACATCTCGCCGGAGCAGGCCCGCGATCCCCGCGCCGCTGACGTCCGCAGCGATCTTTACTCGCTCGGCTGTACGCTTTTTTTCATGCTCACCGGCCGTCCCCCGTTTGCCGACGGCACGGCTGTTCAGAAGCTCCTCCAGCACCAGCAGAGCGCACCGCCGCCGGTCGCCGCTGGCCGCGACGACATTCCCCCGGCGCTCGAGGCCGTCGTCGAACGCCTCCTCTGCAAACTGCCCGAAGATCGCTATCAGACCCCGGCGGAACTCGTGGCCGATCTGGTCGGCATCGCCGGCGACCTCGGCGTCGATCTCGATGTCGAGCGAACGCCCGTTGGCCTCTCCGAGCAGCCCCGCCGACGGGACGCGAGTCCGTCCTGGCCATGGATCCTGCCGGTGATGGTGTTGGCGGCGACCATCGCGGCGCTCTGGGGCCTGACGTGGATGCGGAAGTCGTGGCGGGCGGCGGCCCCGCGTGTGGCGGCGAGGGCCGCGGTGCCGGCGAATCCTGCCGCAGATCCCGCCGGGAGCGCCCGCCGCACCTGGCGGATCGTCGATGGTCCTTCCGGGTTGGGGGACGTGGCGTCGCTGGCCGAGGCGCTCGTGGTGGCCGACGACGGGGATGTCGTGGAGTGCGCCTTCAGCGG
>CAJAYZ010000881.1 GCA_903949225.1 uncultured Planctomycetaceae bacterium | reverse complement strand
CCAGACGACGAGCCACCAGTGAAGAAGGGGGCGGGGGGCAAAAAAGCCGCCAAGAAGATTGCCAAGAAGGCGACGAAGAAAGTCGCCAAGAAGGGGACCAAGCGGAAGAAGCCTTGAGGCAACTGGGCGTGATGCCGTTGGCCTGCTGCGGCCGGGTTGCCGTGGCGGTGAGGGTATGGCTGACTACGGCGAGCGCGTTGTTGACGCGGTCTGGAGTGTCGGATCGATGGTGAGATCGAGGTCGTGGCCGGCGGTGAGCGTGACGCGCCGGGTGGCGGTCCACGGCCGGCCGTTGACTTCGCTGACAACCTTGATGTCGTAGTCGTCCCACGATTCGCCATCGCGCAGGGTTTCGGTTTCAAACTCCCTGACCGTGCCGGCGGTGGTGGTCAATCGTCCCTGCAGCCAAACCTGGGCGTTCGCCGGCACCCGCAGGGTGAGGCTGGTCGGCGTCGCGGCCGGCTTGATCTCCTCGAGCGGGGGATTCGCTGCCGCCGTGAACGACACCGTTTCCCGCTGCCCGACCGCGAGGGCCACCGTCTTGGTCTTCTCCGTTGTCTTGCCCTCCGACTCGACCACCATCCGCACGACGTAGGTGTGCTTCTTGTCGGTGTTCAATCCGCGGGAGATGAAGCTCCGCACCGTTCCGGTTGTGGTCGTCTCCTTGCCGTTGATGAAAACCTTCGCCTTCTCGGGCACTTCGACGACAAGCAGAGCCCCGTCGGCCGGTGCCGCGGCGGCGGCAGACATGCCCCCGGCCGAGGCTGACGCGACGCCCGTTCCTCCGGCCGACCCGTGGGAACCTCCAAGCGAGCCGCCGGACGACCCACCGGAGCTACCCCCGCCAGACGATCCGCCGAATGAACCCCCAGACGATCCGCCAGACGATTGCCCGCTGGCTTGTTTCCCCCCCCTCCTACCACGGAGTGGCCCCCCGGCAGCCTGGGTGCCACCGCAGGCACCGTCACTGCCGCCGGCGGAGCCCTGGGACGAGGACGCGGAAGGGCCGCCTCGGCCAGCATGCCAGCCTGCCTCTGCAGGGGGGGCTGCCAGCCATGCGAGTGAGCCCATGAGGGCAGCAATCCTGAGCCACGGACTCGGGCGATCAGTCATCGGTTGATCTCCTCTCCTGTCGCGTCATCTTCAAGGCGCCACGGAGGCTGTGTCAAAAACCTTCCCCAAGGGTAGTTGCCAGGATCGGGGGATCAACCCGCGCTGGCCGGGCTGGGATGGAGGGGCCGATCGCCGACGCTCTTATTCGGGTGGGGCGAGCCGCCCATTCCGGCAGTACGGCCGCAATTGCCACCCCACAGCGTCGATGGCCCATCTGGGGCGATTGACGCCAAGTGGTTGCCCCTAGGGAGGGTTTTCGCTATTAAATTGGCAAGGGAACGAATGGCGCTGCCTCAGGGCACCCCAAGAGTTGCTCACGGTCGAGCAGCGCCAACGGGAGATCCCACCCGATACGGAAAGTGGCTGCCATCCGGCATGTCGGCCTGGCCGCCGAGCGATCGATCGACACACTCAATGAGAGGGGAATGGTGGAACGATGGCTGGGTTCATGAAATTGGACGGTCTTACGGGCGACTCGAAAAACGTGGCCTTCACTGGCTACATTCGTATCGACAGCATGTCGTCGGAAATCACCCGTGAAATCCCTGAATCAGCTCGCGGCAATCAGCGGGCGAAGGGACACACGATTTTGAACAATATCAGTGTCACCCGGCAATTGGACGCCTCCTCGACGGAACTCCAGCGAATGGTCGCCACTGGGAAAGTGATCCCGAATGCAACCGTCGTGTTTGCCAACATGTACGGCGACAGTGGGAAGTACCAGCCGTACCTGCAGTACAAGCTTGAAAACGTCGTGCTCGCCTCCTACAGCATCAGTTGCGACAGCGACGGAGAGGATCTGCCGAAAGAAGAGTTGACGCTCTCCTACACAAAGGTGGAGTGGAGTTATACCCCGTACGACGAAAAGGGTGCACAGTCAGCTTCGGTAACGCACAACTACGACCTAACCACCGACTCAGCCGGGTGATCCAAAGTTGCCTCGTGATCCCGGTGGCTCTTGTTGCCGTTTCTTTGGAACCGTATCGGGCGATT
>CAJAYZ010000880.1 GCA_903949225.1 uncultured Planctomycetaceae bacterium | reverse complement strand
CAAAGCGGTGGAATCAATCCATGAGGCCCACAGGGCGACGGCGCGGAAGGCGGGGGCTACCCCTCGATGATTCCTGGCCGGCCGTTCTCGACGACGAATCGGGCGGCCGTCGACACGCTGCCGCCGGGGCGATCGACGAAATCGACGACCCGATAGGCCGTCTCGCACCGATCCGGGCCCAGGTCGCAGACGACGTAGCCACGCTGGCCGCTGTGAAACTTGACCGCTGCATTTTCGCCCATGATCACCGCGTGATTGGCTGGCTTTGCCTTGCCGTTTCCCCCCGATGAAATCGACGAGCCGACAAACTCCGCTGCGGCCACCTTGGGCGCGATCGTCCCGTCGTCGACGAGCAGGTCGTTGGCCCAATGGCTGTGGATGTCACCGGTGAGGACAACCGGGTTGGCCTCGGGCCGCTCGGCGAATGCCCGGAGGACGCGACGGCGCTGGACCTCGTAGCCCGACCACTGGTCCATCGAGGAGGTGAACTCGTCTCCCGCAGCCCGATCGACGCGGGCCATCATCACTTGCTGGGCGAGGACATTCCAGCGCGCCGTCGATCCGCGAAAGCCGTCGAGCAGCCAGCGTTCCTGCGCGACCCCCGTGAGCGTCGCCGCCGGGTCCATGACGCCATCGCAAGGCGCCTTGACGCCGTCGCCGCAGGGCTGGTCGGTGCGGAACTGTCGCGTGTCGAGGACGAAAAACTCGGCCAGGCTGCCGTGCGACACCCGGCGATAGAGCTGCATCAAGGGGCCGTGCGGCAGGCTCGAGCGGCGCAGCGGCATGTGTTCGTAATAGGCCTGATAGGCGGCGGCCCGCTGGGCCAGGAAGGCGTCTCTCGCCAGCTCCGACCTCGCCGGGATGTCGTCGGCGTAATTGTTCTCAAACTCATGGTCGTCCCAGGTGACGATCCACGGGCAGTGGGCGTGGGCCGCCTGGAGATCCTTGTCGGTTTTGTAGAGCGCGTGGCGATCGCGGTAGGAATCGAGCGAGGCGAGCTTTCCGCCGCGATGTTGTCGCACCGCATCGGCCTTTGCAGCCCCTTCGTAGATGTAGTCTCCGAGGTGGACGATCACCCCCGGGTCGTCGGCCACCATTCCCGCATAGGCCGTGTAGAAGCCTTGCTCGAAGTGCTGGCAAGACGCGAAGGCAAACCGCAACCCCGAGGCGCCGTCCCCCGCTGCGGGCGACGTCCGCGCTCGCCCCACCGGGCTGGTCGCGTCGCCGGCGTGAAACCGATACCAATACGCGCGTGAGGGCTCGAGCCCCTCCAACTCGACATGGACCGAATGTGCCCAATCGGGAGTCGCGACGCTGGTGCCCCTGCGGACCACCCGCGTGAACGCCTCGTCCTCCGACACTTCCCAGTTCACCGCGACGGGATCTCTCGGCATGCCCCCGCCCTGGAGCGGATCGGGCGCCAAGCGCGTCCAGATCACGAAGCCGTCCGCCGTAGGATCGCCCGACGCGACGCCGAGGGAGAACGGATCGGCCGAGAAGACGGGGCGCTTGAGAACCGGCTCGTCGGCACGCGACGCCCAGGCGGCGGCGGCCGCAAGTGACAGGGTGCTCCTGAAGAACCCGCGGCGGTGGAGGGGGTGGGCGTAGGGACTCAAGGGGTGCATGACGGGGTGTCCGGGTGGCGGAGAGGAGTCGGCTTCGAGCATGGCACCGGCCAGTCATTGATCAGTCACCGGCGGGGCAGGGGGACGGGCTTTTGCCATGATCAGTTCCGCCCCGGGATCCCCGGCATCTGCTCGGGGAGGATCGTGCGGGGGGGAATCTTGATCTCCGGCACCGAGTTCTCCCCCTCGATGACGGTGAGGTTGAGCGGGCTGTGGGCCGCGTCATACCAGCCGAGGAGCTTGTCGATCTTGTTCTCCTCGTCCGATTCATCCTCCTTCGAGACCATCCAATTGAGGACGATCTGGTATCGGCCGACGCACGCCCCGTCGCCGGGCTGGATCGTGCCGATCGTGAAGGCCCCATCCGGACCGGTGATCGCTGTCGGGTTGGCGGGGATCGCCGGCGGCATCGGGGCGTCGATGGGAATCAGCCCCACGAGCACCCCTTCCGCCGGCTTGCCGTCATACAACACCCTCCCCTTCACCGGATGGGGGTTGAGGTTCCAGATCGGCCCGTCTGGCTGCGCGCAGCCGACGACGACGAGCAGGGCGAGCACGGCGTAGCCCAGCGACGAAAGCGTCCGATTCTCGGTGAGCGGCATGGTGGTCACTCCGTCGTGGGGGCAAGATCGCTGCCCGCATAGGTGATGAGCTTCACGAACACGCGGATGTCCTGATCGGCACTGATGAACCGCACCGAGCCGTCGGCGAAGACGTGGTTGGCCATGCCGGCATGGAGGGAATAGACCTCGTTGTTGTTGGTGCAGTTGGTGTGGCAGGGGCCGTTCACCGTCAGGCCGTCGGTCGTGTAGCCGTGCGTGACGTATTCGTTGTCGGGATCGCACCATCCGCCGTCGGTCTGTCCCATGACGAGCGTCTGCTTCTTCCCGCGCCAGGCGTTGGGGCGGCCAGCGTCCTCGGAGATCAAGAGCGTGCTTGAGGTGCCGTCGGTGATCTCCGAGACCTGCCTGAGGACGTTGACATCCATGACGCCGTTGCGATTGGGGCAGGCATCGACGAGCCCCTTCGTCTCGAGGACGGTGTCGTAGCCGTTGTCGGGGGCGTAGTCTCCGGGGCCGATGGTGATCGCCACGCCACCGACCGTCTTCGTCGTCAGCCCCCCTCCCTCACGGTTCACCGTCGGGCAGAGGAAGGCCGGCACGATGCTCTCACGGACTTCCTTGTTGGCAGCCGACGACCAATCGCTCTTGAAGTCGTACTTGCCGAAGAGATTCGTTTCCTCCATGTAGGGGAGGAGCATCACCCCCCAGCCATGACGCTGTCCCTTGACGGTGACGCCGAGCCGCTTGCAGAGCTCGAGCTGCTGGGCGCTGGTCGTCGTCGTGTTCGCCGCCGCCGGCGGAAAGAACCGCTTCACGCCGGCAAAATTGTGAAGCCCGAGGCCGATCTGCTTGAGGTTGTTGGTGCACTGCGACCGGCGGGCAGCCTCACGGGCGGCTTGGACGGCCGGCAGGAGGAGGCCGACGAGCGTGCCGATGATCGCGATCACGACGAGGAGTTCGACGAGCGTGAACGCCCGCCGACGGGAGCTGTGGAGCATGGGATGGGTTCTCGAGGTGGAAGGGGGGGAAGTCGGGGACAAGGCGGCCCGAGGCGCTACTCGATCGTGACGGCATTGCCATCCGCGATCAGCGTCATGTTGAGCCAGGTGGCGGCATCGACGTCGAACGACACGGGACGGACGCTGCCGTCGATGAACACCATCTGCGTGCCGCCGGGATGCTGGCCGCCAAACCGCTCCGACCAGAACGTTCCCGAGAGGGCGGTGGGATGCTTGCTGTCAGGCTGCGGGAGCGACGTCCCGAAGCGGACATGGTCCTGATCCCAGCCGGAGTTGTTCCAGGCCTCGTTGTCCCCACCGGCCGATCCCTGCACGCTCGAGTGGAGCTGCTT
>CAJAYZ010000879.1 GCA_903949225.1 uncultured Planctomycetaceae bacterium | reverse complement strand
CTCGAAGGCAGGCGATCGCGGGAATGACCGGCGACCCAGCGGCGCTTGTGGCCTTCGATTCGTCGTTCGACTGGCGCCGGGCCCACCTCCTCAACAGCGGCGAGTTTTCGGCATCGCGGGACGCCATCGACCGCGACACGTTCCTCGCCGTGTTCACGAAAGCCAAGCAGTTCTATGCCGAGCGGGGACTGGGAAACATGACCGGCTCGAGGATCGGGCCCTTCATGGGAGACCAGGGATTCCTCTCCTACTTCCTCGCCGCCCACGCTCCGGGCACGAGGGTCGAATGGCTCGACGATCCCTATGCTTGGGGAGGCTGCGATGAGCTGACCCGCTACCGGGACGACGATCACACCGATCCCCTCAAATGGGTCGCCGTCCACTGGGCTGGGTGTCCACGTCCAGGGCCGATCCCTCTCCCGGGCCGCGCACTGTGTGCTGCCCAGTGGCGGCGGGAACACCGCCGCTACTGCCGGCTCCGGGGTGATTGGTCGGGATATGGGCAGGACTGCCTCCAAGATGCCGGTGTCCTTGCGTGGCAGGCTGGCAGTCGATTGAAACGTCGACTCACCGGATGAACCCCCTCGGGTCGCACGCCGTGAGGCGTGGACGGCCCTCCGCCCATGCCGCGGGGAAAACCGCCCGATGACCGACCTCACGCCGGGCCCTTCCGCCCCGTTCTCCGCTGATCGTGCGAGTGTCCGCATCCGCTTCGTCGGCTTCTGGGACGGCTTCGATCCGCGCGACAATTTCTTCACCCGGCTCCTTGCGCCGCGGTGGCGTCTCGACTTCGACGGTCCGCCCGACTTCATCCTCTACACGACCGTCGGGAGCCGGAGGAAGGAGTTCCTCGAGTACGACTGCACGCGGATCTTCTTCACCGGAGAGAACGTCGGCCCCGACTGGCTCAACTGCGATTGGGCGTTCACGTTCCGCCACGATTCCCACCCGCGGCATCTTCGCCTCCCCCTCTGGGTGCTCTATGCCGACCCCCGGGCGCTCGTAAAGCAGCCGGTCGTCGACGTCGAGGGGATCGTGGCAGGGAAGACGAGGTTCTGCGCGTTCGTCGTCTCCAATCCCCTCTGCCACACCCGCAACGACTTCTTTTACAAGCTCTCTCGCTACCGCCCCGTCGACTCCGGCGGAAAGCTCTTCAACAACGTTGGCGGCCGGGTCGCCGACAAGCGGGCGTTCCTCGCCGACTGCCGGTTCACGATTGCCTTCGAGAACGAATCGTTCCCCGGCTACACCACCGAGAAGGTGCTCGAGCCGATGCTCGTCAACTCGATCCCCATCTACTGGGGCGATCCGCTCGTAGGACGCGACTTCGACACCACGAGCTTCCTCTCCGCCCATGATTCGCCGTCGCTCGACGACCTCGTCGACCGGGTCGTGGCGGTCGATCGCGATCCGTCACTCCTCGCGGAGGTCCTCGCGCGGCCGTGGTTTCGGGGCAACGCCGTTCCCCCCTGTGCCGACACGACACGCATCCTCGATCGCTTCGCGACGATCTTCACGACGCCGATCGATCCCATCGCCCGACGACGGACCGTGGCGCGGAGCCTGCGGCTCCACCGGGTGCCGGCGGCCATGGCAAGCGTCGGCCACCGCCTCAGACGGCAGATGAGGAAATGGTCGATCCGCGGAACGTGAGTCCCCGCGTGAGCGTCACCGAGGCGTGATCGGCACCAGCGGCGGCGCCTGGATGGGGATGACCGCCGGCTGCTGGGAGGCAGGTTGGAGCGAGGTCGGTTCAAATGGGACGGGCTGAGCCGTGGCCGGCTGATAGGGGGCCGGCTGGAGAGCCGCCGGCACCTGGTTGCCGGCCTGCGGCTGGGCTCCGAACGGCGTCACGGCCTGCTGGGGGAGGGCGGCGCCGGTCGTTACCGCCACCGGCTGGGGACGCGAGCGGGCGTTGAGATCTTCGACGAGCTGCTGCACTTCGGGGCGGATCGCCAAGCCACGAAGCGTGAACACGTCGCTAGGGGTGACATTGAAGCGACCGTAGAGGAGCGAGTCGGCGTTGTGATCGACGGAGATGTCGCTGCCACCGAGGGAGACGCCGGCAAACAGCCCACGGCTGCGGGCGTAGGAATAGATCTCGGCGCCGAGACGGGCATCGGTGCCGGCATTGGCGCTGCGACCGACCGGCCCGGCAGCGATCGATGCATCGGCGCCGAGGGTCACCTTCTGGCCGTTGAGGATTCCCTGGAGGCTGCGCGGCGTGGCGAACACGAGCACGATGTCAGCCGCTTGGACGCCGGCCTGGAAGCCGACGCTCCCCCCGCCCATCGTCACCATCACCGGCGGGCTCCAACTGCGGTCGGGGTTGCGGACACAGAGCACTCCCTTCCCGTAATTGACGCCGAAGATGAAGCCCCCCTTGATCATGTTGGGGAAGATCGCGACCCCCTCGGCAGCTTGGAGCATCGCCGGGGGCACCGACTCCATCTGGAGAGCGAAGAATTGGTCGAGCGCTTGCTTGGCCGAGGCGACCGTCTGCGCTTCCTGATCCCCCGATCCGATCTGCGACGGCGGCGCGGCAAACGAGAAGGTCGACGGCCCTGCCCCGGGAGCGGCGGCGTAGTTGCTCGGCGTCGGCTGATAGGTGCCGGGAGCGGGCGCGGCAGGGATCGTCTGGAAAGGCGGCTGCTGGAGTTGCACCGGCTG
>CAJAYZ010000878.1 GCA_903949225.1 uncultured Planctomycetaceae bacterium | reverse complement strand
CCGCTCCGCCTCCTGAAAGATCGGCGCCGTGCTGTCGAACGGACCGAGCCGGAGGTAGCCGGTGGCGACGAGCGCTCCGGCCTCGGTCTCGTCAGCAGGGACATCGGCCACCAATTCGTCACCGGCGATCTGCTCGGTGAGGACTCGGTCGTACGGCATGTCGGCGTTGAAAGCGTCGATGCACCAATCGCGGTAGCGCCAAATCTGCGGTCGCAGCTCATCCCGCTCGAAGCCATTGGTATCGGCATAGCGGACGGCATCGAGCCATGTGACGGCGAGATGCTCGCCATAGGCGGGGCTGGCGAGGAGCCGGTCGACGAGCCGCTCGACCGCGTCGGGGGCCTCATCAGCGACGAAGGCCTCCACCTCGTCAGGGCTCGGCGGCAGCCCCGTGACATCGAACGTCATCCGGCGCACGAGCGTGCGCCGATCGGCTGGCGGCAGCGGACGGAGGCCGCGGTCGGCAAGCCGCGCCTCGAGGAAGGCGTCAATGACCTCGGGAACTCCGTCCGGGGGCATCTCGTACCCCTCAACGCCGCGGGTCGCTGGCACGGCAGAACGTTCGAGGGGCTGAAACGACCAGAGGTCGATCCGTTCCCCCCGCCACCGCCGCGTCACCGGATTGCGCGGATCTTCCCAGGCAGAGCCCACGAGGCCGCCATCGCCATCCTCTGCCGGCGCCTCGACCGGCCATAGCGCCCCCGAGGCGACCCACGCCTCAACAAGCGCGATCTCGTCTCCGGAGAGGGGCTCTTCTGGAGGCATCGGGCTCACGGCCGGATCCTGCCGGCGGACGGCCCGGACAAGGAGGCTCGCATCGGCATCCCCCGGCACGACCGCCGGGCCCGTCTGCCCCCCTCGAGCAAACGCCGCAGCCGTATCGAGCGCGAGGCTCCCCTGCGGATCCTGCCCGGCATGACACTCCAGGCAGCGGACAGCCAAAAGCGCCTCGACCCGGCCGCCGAGCGCGCCGTCCTCCGCCGCGGCAGGTCGGGAAGCCGAGGCTCCGAGGATCGCCAGCGCGATCATGCCAAGCACCAGGGTACGGGAGCGCTTTGGTCGTGTCGTGTGGCCCCACGCTCCCATCGCCCCCTCCGTCACTCGGCCAGTCGGCTGAAATACTCCCTCGCCACAGCATAATCGGCCTCGGCCGTCGCCCGCTCCTCTCCCGTGTAGGTGACCGCCTTTTCCCGCCAACACTGCTCGACGCACGCCAGGCACCAGCGGGCGCTGTCGCGGTTGGGGCGGATCGGTGCCCCCGCCACCGGCAGAAAGACGGGATTGGTATGCGCCCCGGGAAACACCCGGATCGCGGCCCAGGAGCTCTGCTCCACCCGATGGGTGAAGGCGATAGGGTGCTCCCGGCCATCGGCAGGCACTTCGACCCGCTCCACCGGGAAGCCATTGAGCACCAATTCCACCGGCACGGAGACCGGGGCATCCCCCGCGGCCGCAGGCCGCGCCGCCACGATGGTTTGGAAGGTCACCGCGGCGGGCGTTGGGAGGGCGAGCGTGCTGTTGCGTGTGCCGATTTCGAGCGGCACGCCATCAGCCGCCGTGGCGGTGAACTCCATCAGGTGGGTGCGGCCATCGCTCACATAGCTCCGCCCGTCCGCGATCGCATCGCACCAGGCATCGAAGTCGAGGGGCCCGTCGAGCCGGGCATAGACGCGTCCGATGCCAACCCGCTCGCCGGTCATGCAGGGGAAGTCGGTCTCGCCGCTGCCCCGCACTTCAAGGCCACAGTTGAGGACGTGGTACCAGAGATTCCATTCCGCGCGCCGGTCGGTGTTCATCATCGAGAGGAAGTCGACGGCGCGGACGGGGTGGCCGTCGGGGCCGGGCACTTCATGGGCCACATCCATGATGAATTCGTTAGCGCCGATGCCATCGAAGGCGGGGATGTCGAACGTGGGGAGGCCGCCAGGGCCGTCGGCCCCTTCCGTCCCCGGGACACGGCCAACGACGCGCATCAGACCACTCGCCGAATGGGCAGGGCCACAGACGGCGCCCTGCCGCTTCGCCCAGCGGAGCGTATTGAGACCGAGCGTCGGCCAGTGCTGCTTCGAATCCCCCCCGGCGGGAATCTGCTCGGTGAGGCGGAGGAGGTTCAAGTGCCCGGAGGCATGCGACCCGAAGCCCGACACCTCGATGTCATAGCGGAGGAGGTAGGGGGGCCGGCTGACGTCGTCGGGCTTGCCCGAGAAGAACCGCTTCTGGAAATCGAAGCACGGGCCCCACGTGAGGCAGCAGCCGACCTTGAGATCCTCCCCCATGCAGTGGCGGAGCATGTCGGCCGGCATCACTCCCTCGGTGGGGCTCTCGTAGTGGGCACAGCCGGCGGCGTGGATGTGGTGATCCCCCGACCAATAGCCATGGCGCGAAGGATCGACCCAGCGCCGGACGGCATAACGCAGCTCGGCGGGCCCATCCCCGACGACGAGCGTCTGATCCTCTGGAACGCTCTCCGGCCCCCGTGAGCAGCGCACCGCGTAGCGGCCCGGCGGGAGCCGGACGGTCTCCCCATCCTCACGATAGATCTGCCGCTGGAAGAAGAAGTCGGGGGCAAGCCGCTTCGACTGCGGTGGATAGACGCGCCCCTGCTCGTCGAGGATCTCGAAGCAGGCCACCGCCGGAAGCCCCGCCTCGTCCTCGACGCGGAACGTCACGTCGTTCGACGGCGCCACCCGGCAAGCGACATCGGCCCCGGCCCACTCGCTCCCCCGATCGGCCGAAGCCACTTCGATCCAGTCGATTCTCATCCGGCAGGGCTTGCCGTTGGGATCGATCCGGACACCGACGACATGCCCGTCGGCAGGGATCGGAACCTCGTAAAGCATTTCCCGCCCCGGCTCGACATTGAAGGTGACGACATGACCGCCATCCGGTCGCGGCCGCTCCTCCGTCCACCAGAACACCTGCCCGATGCCCGCCTCCTCCGCCTTCGCCCAGAAGCGGAGGACGAGCCCAGCCGGCTTCGACGGCGCGGAGAAGGTCGCCCCGAGGAAGGGATCGTTGCCGGTCCCCTCGACATAGAGCGAGCCATCACGGGCCTCGAGGTTCACCTGATTCGTGGTCGAGTCCCACCCCGCAACTCCGTCGGTAAACCGCCAGGCGGCGACGATCGACGTCGTGCCCGGGGGAGCGACGACGCCATCGGTGGGCGGGGTGGAAAACTCCAGCGTGGCGGTGCGATCGCCCGCGGTCTTGGCCCACAGTTCCACGATTCTGTATTCCAACGGCAACCCCGACAGCGTCGGCGTGAACGGCTGCCCCTCGAAGGCCGAAAGACCGAGCCAGCGGTTGTCGACGTCGGCCGCAGGAGCGTGGGGAAGGGGACGGCCCTGAGGACTCGCGACGCGCAGCCTCGCCCGCAGTTCCTGATTGTTCACCACCTTCACAAGCACCGTCCGCCATCCCTGCTCGACGAGTTCCAGCGCCCCGGCATGCTCGCGAATTGCGACCGCCGGCGGGCCATCCTTCGCGACCCCGACGGCCACCGCACAAAGCGGATCAAGAATCGACTCGATCCCCCGAGTGACTGCCGCATCGTCTTCAAGCGACTCAAGCCCTACGAATTGCTTCCTCGCCTCCGGCGAGAGCGGGCTCCCCAGCCGCTCGAGGGCATCGACAAGCCGATGAGCCTGCGCGAGGAGCGGCTGGCGCTCGACCGCAGCCGCGGTCGGCCACGGCTCAGCGGCAAACGAAGTCACGCCAGAGAGGAGAACGATCGCCCCCCACATCGCCACCCGCCAACGAAGAGCCCGAGAAACGACCATCGCACACCATTCCTTCATGAGCCGGGGACACGGCGGGCCGGCACGCCCTTGAGCAACAGATCCGCGGCGGCCCGGAAGCCGAGATCCTGCGTCCCCTGGCCAACGTCGGCCTCGAGGTGCACCTCCCGCCGCCCCGCCTCGAGGAGGCGAATCTCGACGATCTTCCATTCGCGTTCCGCTCCGGAGAGAAACGACGACGACGCCACACCATCGACGAGCCCCACCTCGCAGAACCGGGCAGACCGGGGAGGATTCGTCGAGCGGTCGGTGGCCACAACCCGCAGTGGCGCACGGATTCGGGCGGCGTTAGAAACCTCGAGGAGGACGCGGTACGTGCGATCGACGACGAGCTCCGGCAGCGGGCTGACCGCAGCCATCTTCACGCGCGACTCCGGATTGACATCGACCCGGAGCACCACCAACGGCTCGACGGCCGCGGCCAAGCTGGCGCTCGAGTCGGCGGCGGTGAGTTGGGGCTCGAGCGCCCTCGCATCGGGGCGAGGAAGAAGTTGATCGAGGGTCAGGAGCAGGTCATCGCGGGCCTCATCGACGGTGCTGGCGGCGGGATGGCCCGATCTGGCAATCAGCCGTTCATAGCGACCGATACCCGCCTCCACGTAGGCCATCGCCTCGCTCCGCTGCCCCGCCGTGGCAAACCGCCCCTTGAGTTCGATGTCGCGGACGTGGGCCCGCATCCGCACGATCCAATCCCGCGCCGCCTCCGGACGAAACATCCCCCGCCCCTCGACGACGACATGCACGGCGCTCGTATGGGCGACCCCCGTCCGCTCGATGCAATTAAATCCCCCCCCGCGGCTCGCCCGAGCGACAATCCAGCGGCTTTCTCCGACCGGCAGTTCGACGGCCAGTTCCGCCGTCATCTCCGCGGTGGTCTCCTCCGCGATTACCACCCCGTTGGAGACCACCTGCACGACCCCGAGTGGCTCGCGCGACACGGCCCGCACCCGCACGGTCACGCGGTCGTCCGGTCCCCTGGCAATCGAGTCGCCGGGCGAGTGCCCGTCAACGTCGAGAAACAACAACGGGCCGGAGGTCGTGAACGTCCGCCCGCGGCGGATGCCATCGATCCATTTCTCGTAGCTGAAGTTGCCGTCGATCCGCACGTAGGCCCGGGCGACGCCTGCCACCCTGGCGGGATGATCGCTGCCGTTGGTGAGCGGGACCCGGAAGCCGCAGTCGAGGAATCGCTCGTAGTCGGCCGGCGCGAGCTGGTCGAACGAGTCGGTGAGCCCGTGGATGACGTTGACGGGGGGCTCATGATTGCCACCGGTGCCATGGGCCTCGATCGAGATTCCCCCCTGACTCCGTGCCTCCTCGATCGCCGGGCGGTTGTGCGGCCAATCGATCGAGTCGTCGCCGGCGATCCCCGGCCCGGTGCCGATCGGCATCACGAGCCAGCGGAGATT
>CAJAYZ010000877.1 GCA_903949225.1 uncultured Planctomycetaceae bacterium | reverse complement strand
TCTGTGCGGTTTCTGACGATAGCGGCGCCGTCCCGGTCAACACCAACGGCGTCTGGGTGACCACCGGCGTGCAGTCGGCCCTCGGCTACGGTCCGACGCAGACCGCCCAGGGGCGGATCAGCCTCAACCACGGCTCCCGCGGCACGTTCGGCAACTCGGCATGGGGACCGAGCAGCGATCACGCTGGCGGCTTGACGATCACCGGCTTCGGCGACGGCCACAATAGCTCGTTGAACACCGACATCGACCCGGCCGTGTTCTTCGGCCTCGTCACCCGCGACATGGGAGAGACGACCAGCGAGTGATCGGGCGGTTTTCCTCGCTCGATTCTCAGCGAGTTCATCGACGGCAGCCGGGGGCTATCCCCCGGCTGCCGCTTTTTTTTGGTCCCGCCGGCCAACGTGCCGTTGCCCGTTCCGGATTACCACGGCATCCTTGAAGTCATTGTGAGCCATCCCTCCCGGAGACGATGCTCGATGAGTGCCCCCAGCCACGACGAAGTGCCCCTCGAGGTCTCCCCTACGGAAGCCGCCCAGATCCTCGCCGCCCCCCGATCGGGGCCATGCCTCCTCCTCGACTGCCGCACGGAGGAGGAGCACGCGACCGCCCGGATCGAGGGCTCCATGCTGATCCCGATGCAGGAGATCGCCGGTCGCCTGGGGGAGCTCGACGCCTGGCGCGGCGGAACGATCGTCGTCCATTGCCATCATGGGGTCCGCAGTCTCCGCGTCACGCAGTGGCTCCGCGAACGCGGATTCGCTTCCGCCACGAGCATGCGTGGGGGGATCGATGCCTGGAGCGCCGAAGTCGACACGTCGGTGCCCGTCTATTGACGCGAGCGCCCGCCGTCAACAGGCTCGCCTGTCATCACCCTGTTCAGAGCTTCGAGGTGACGGGGCAGGAAGGGGACAGCGCCGTCGAGCAGGCCCGGCTCATCCGCCTCCGGGACGAGCTTCGCCATGACGGCGGCGACGAGGGCCCCGAGCCCCGCGCCGGTCCGTGACGAGGTGACAAGGACACCATCCGGCACAGGCTGCTTGAGCGCCTGGAGATCGGCCTTCGACCAGACGACAAGGCCATCGTGCGGAGGTGGCTCAGTGCCGGTGTCGTCCACGCGGATGACGAGGTCGGCAGCCCCCGTGGCCGCCACGGCCCGGGCGATTCCGGCCCGTTCGGTGGCCCCCGAAGCCGGATCGCCGGCCGCGCGGAGGCCGGCGGTGTCGACGAGCACCACACTCCACCCGGCAAGGACGAGATGCGTCTCGATCACGTCCCTGGTCGTGCCCGGCAGGGGAGAGACAAGGCTGCGGGCATGCCCCGCCAACGCATTGACGAGGCTGCTCTTTCCGACGTTCACCGCCCCCGTGACGACGACCCGCCACGGCTCCGCCAAGCGCAGCCCGACCCGTGACGCCCGCCGGAGCCTGTCGGCCCGTTTGGCTGCGGCCACGCCATCCCCTTGGGAAACGAGGGCCGCGATGCCTGTCAATTCGCCGTCGAGTTGACCGGCCAGTTGGCGGCCGAGAATCCGCGCTGGGCGGGGAGCGTCGATGTCGGCGAGAAGCGCGATCGCCTCCGCGGCCACCGTCGGGGCCCCGCCAGCGCCCCACGCCGCGGCCGGGCGACACTCCGCGCCGCGATGGACGAGATCGT
>CAJAYZ010000876.1 GCA_903949225.1 uncultured Planctomycetaceae bacterium | reverse complement strand
CCTGACCGTCGCCCCCCCGACCGAAGCGGAGCATCCTTGATGACCGAGGACGTGTGGACGGTGGGGCGCCTGCTCACCTGGACGACTGACTGGCTCGCCGGCAAGGGGAGCGACTCCCCCCGGCTCGATGCCGAGGTGCTTCTGGCCCATGTTCGCGGCTGTCCGAGGATCGCCCTCTACACGGCCTTCGACGACGTGGTCGACGAGGCCGGGCGGACGCGCTTCCGCGGCCTCGTCAAACGGCGCGGTGAAGGCGAGCCGGTCGCGTACCTCGTCGGCAGCAGGGAGTTCTTCTCGCTGGCCCTGGCCGTCTCCCCTGCGGTTCTCATCCCCCGCCCGGAGACGGAGGGGCTCGTCGTTCGCGCCATCGATCTGTGCCGGCTCCTCGAGTCACCGCGGATCGCCGATGTCGGCACCGGTTCCGGCGCCATCGCGGTAGCGCTGGCCAAGCACCTCCCCAAGGCACACCTCGTTGCCACCGACATCTCCGCCGACGCTCTCGCGGTGGCGCAGGCCAACGTCACCCGTCACGCGTTCGACAGCCGGATCGAGCTGGTCGGCTGCGACCTGTTGGATTCCCCCTCGGCGGCCGGGCCCTTCGACTGCATCGTCAGCAATCCCCCCTACGTCCGCGCCGACGAGTTCGCCGGGCTCCCCCGCGATGTCCGTGACCACGAACCGAAGAGCGCCCTCGTGGCGGGGCCGACGGGTGTCGAGGTCGTCGAGCGGCTCGTCGAGGCGGCCGAGAGCCGGCTGGCGAAGGGGGGATGGCTGTTGGTGGAGATCGGTCCCACGACGGTGGCAGCGGCCGAGGGGATCATCGCCCGTCGGCCCGGGCTCGTTCCCGGCCCGACGCTAGCCGACATGGCTGGCCTGCCCCGGATCGTCCAGGCCCGCAAGCTTTGAGCCGCTCCTCCGCGGTGGCACGCCGGAGCGTTGCATCCCCCTCTCCGCGACGGTAGGACATTTGTCCAGCGGATCGCCCTTTCGCACTGGCGGAAGAGGGAAGATTTCAGTCAGCGACTCACCGGGAGTCGAGGGAATGCAGGCGTTGCACGGCTGGTGGAGCGGCATCGGCGGATGGCTGTGGTGTGCCGTCGACGGCGCTCGATCGGCGCTCGGAGGCGGTGAGGTGTGGCGACGGGATCCCCTCCCCGTTCGTCCGCTGGTGGTGGTGGCCGCCATCCTCCTCTCCGGCATCGGCACGGCGCTCCTCGTGCCCCTGTCGGCCGTCGCCTGCTGGATCGCTGCCCTGACGGCACTGTGGGCCTGGGGCCGTGCGGCCGGTCGAGACGCAGGGCTCGCTGCCGCGTGGCTCGCCGTGGCGATCGCGGCCTCCGGGGCGGGATGGACCACGGCCCGGTGGCGATTGTTTCCGGCCGATGACCTCGCCTGGAGCCTTGGCGATCGGCCGCTGCCTGTGGTCGTGGAGGGAACGCTCGTCACGGCGCCGCGCCCCCTTCCCCGATCGACCGATCCTCTCCGCGGAGCGGGTCGCCCGCCGTCGAGCGACTGCCTCCTGGCGGTGACGGCGGTCCGCAACGGGGAGACCTGGCGCCCGTCATCGGGGCGGGTGGTGCTTGTCGTCGATGGCCCGCCACCGCGGATCGCTGCCGGGGAGCGCTACCGGGTGTGGGGACGGGGCGTGCGGCCAGGGCGACCGGGCAATCCCGGCGAGTTCGACCAACGTGCCCGTGCCCGGCAGGAGCGTTCTCTGTCGGTGATCCGGGTCGAGGGGCCGGAGGCGATTGAGCGGCTTTCCCCGCCGGGCTGGCCGACGCTCGCGGCGGTCCTCGAGGTGATCCGCGATCGGGGGGCTTCTGCGCTGCGGCAGCATGTGTCGGCGGAGCGCGGGGCGCTGGCATCCGCCCTCCTCCTCGGCACGCGCGAGGCGCTCCAGCCGGAATTGACCGAGTCGTTCATGGTCACCGGCACCGTCCACATCCTCTCGATTTCTGGCCTCCATGTCGCCCTCCTGGCTGCCGGTCTGTTCGCGATCGCCAGACTCCTCCGGCTGCCCCGCAGCGCCACGCTCGGCCTGGTGGCGGTGGCGACGGGGCTCTACATGATTCTCGTCGGCGGCGAGACCCCGGTCCTCCGCTCGACGCTCCTGGTGTGGTTGGCCTGCCTCGGCGCCGCCTGCGGTCGCCGCGCCGCTGGCCTCAATGCCTTGGCGGTGGTCGGGATCGTCGTCCTCGCCTGGCACCCGCCGGAGATCCTCCGCATCGGCAGCCAACTCTCCTTTCTCTCCACGGCCGTCCTCATCGGAGCGGCGACGGCGATCGCGGCCGGGCGTCGCGGCGACGACCCGATCGCCAGGCTCATCGACCGCTCACGCTCGCCGGTCCATCGAGCGATCCGGCGGCGGTGCCGCGACGCCGCCGATGCCCTCCTTGTCGGTGCCGCCGTCTGGCTGGCGACGGCGCCGTTGGTGGCTACCCACTTCCATGTCTTCAGCCCGGCCGGGCTGGTCCTCAATCCCCTCATCGCACCGTTGGTCGGGCTGGCGATGGTGGGGGGATTCCTCTGTCTCCTCGCCGCCCCGGTCTGTTGGCCAATCGCAGCTGTCGGCGGGGCGGTGTGCGACGGGGCTCTGGCAGGAATCGAACTGGCCGTCGATGCCACCGCGCAGCTCCCCGGAGCCTTTCATTGGGTGGCCGGACCGCCGGCCTGGTGGACGACGGGGTGGTATGTCGGAATCGTGGCGATCCTGCTCGCTGTCGCCACCGCGAGGCTGGTTCGCCCCTCGACATGGGCGTGCGCGGCCGGACTGTGGGCTGCCGTCGGCCTTCTCATCGGCTCGCTCCCGGTCGAGCCGGCTGCAAGCCTCGAGGTGATCGCCGCGTCGATGGGGCATGGATGCGGTCTGGTCGTCCGCGGTCCCGCCGGACGCTGCCTG
>CAJAYZ010000875.1 GCA_903949225.1 uncultured Planctomycetaceae bacterium | reverse complement strand
ATGTCCACCTCGCTCCCCCGCGTCAGCACGATCGTCGACTCCCCTCTGGGGCCACTCACGCTCCTGGCCTCCGCGCAGGGCCTGCGAAGCGTGGGCTGGGAGGAGGCGTCGATCGATGTCGTTTCCGACGGAGGATGGCCGCTCTCGGAATCCGTGCCGGTTGCAGACAGATCCTCCGCTACGGAGATCCTCCGCGCTGCCACCACCCAACTCGAGGAGTATTTCCGGGGCCTGAGGACGACCTTCGATCTTCCCCTCGCCCCAACCGGCACGCCGTTCCAACGCGCCGCCTGGGAAGTCCTCCGCACGATCCCCTTCGGCCAGACGATGACCTACGGCGAGCAGGCCCGCAGGCTCGGCGACGCGAACAAGGCCCGCGCCGTCGGCGCCGCCAATGGCCGCAATCCTCTTTCCATCATCATCCCCTGCCACCGCGTCATCGGCGCCGATGGCTCGCTCACCGGCTTCTCGGCAGGCGTGGAGCGGAAAGCGTGGCTGCTCCGCCACGAAGCCGCGATCCATGGCTCCGCCGATCGTGGCCATCGATGACGTGTTCACCACGGCCTGTCGGGATGCCACTTTTCATCCGACTGGCTCGAAGTCGCCAAGGACCCAGGACCGGTCGAAGTAGGCCGCCGTCGGCCCGTAGAGCCGGAAGTAGCTAAACCAGCCCTTCCCGGGAAGCGTCTCGATCCAATTGCTTGTTGGTTTCCCTTCGGGGGCTACCGGGCCGAAGAAAAGGTCGACCGAGCCGTCGGGGTTGGTGACGATCGGATCCCGCGACGATCGGTCGGGCTGGACGCCGGTATCAACGAAGCAGCGCGTCTCGTTGTCGTAGACGGTGACCGACCAGAACTGCGCGACAGGCACGTCCTTCGGCACGGTGAGGCGATACGCCTTGCCACCGTCGAGCCACGCGCCGGCAGAGTCCCTCGCGGCCTCGAGATAGACCTGCCCCACGCCGACGGCCCGCCCCATCATCCCCACCGACACGCCGACTGCCTCGTAGAACCAGCTCGTCCGCTCGTCGAGTTGCGTGTGGTGGGGGGCCTCCTGGTTCGTCTCGGCGAGCATGAGGGATTTTTCCCATTCCCTCTCCGGCCAGATCTTCGCGCCGGCAAACCGCTTCTGGTACGCGATCGCCCTGGCCATCGCCTCGCCCGCCGCGGCCGCGTCGGTGAGGATTTTCTGCTGCCTCGGGCTCGGTGCGAACGGCTTCCCCTTCTCGATCCCCAGCGGCTGGAGCATCCCCATCACGATCCGATCGCGCTCGTGGACCGGCTCCTCATTGATGACCCTCGCCAGTTCCTCCCAGTAGGCAAGCCCGCGGGGCTGCGCGCCGCTCCATGCTCTCCCGGCGGGGGAAACATGGCGCGTGGCACCAGCGGTGTCGCGTTGTGCATAGGGATACATCCGCAGCCCTTCGATGAGCGCTCTGGCCTTGGCCGGATCGGGGTCGAGGACACGGTGGGCCGAAAAGACATTCACGGTCGGCGAGCGGAACACGAAGTAACCGTCGGGCTTCATGTCGGCGTCGTCGGGGCCGAGGATCAGATACTTCCCCCCAGCTCCCTTGTCGGGGCCGGTCTGCCCGGAATCGGTGATCGGCCGTTGCCAGAAGTCGGTGCAGCCCCCTGCCGTCGGCCCGGCCGGGATCTCGAGGACGAGCGGCCCCGATTCTCGCAGGTTCGGGAAGGCCATGATGTAGGGGGTAGTGGCGTTGGCGGTGAGGAGGCCGAGCTTGTCCTGAAACGTGAGGTAGTCGACATAGTCGAGCTTCCCCGCGCCGAACTTCGTGAGGTGTTCGCTCTGCCACTGCACCATCGCCATCAGGGGGAGGGCCCAGAGATAGGCCTGGCAGGCCCGCTGGAAGTCGAGGTCGTCGAAGAGCTTCTCGACGGTGGCCGCGGTGGGATAGCCGTGATCGAGCTCGAGTGTGCCGAGCCTCGATGCCACGCTGCCGGTGGTGGGGAGATGTCCGTCCGCTGCCAAGGTTCAGTCCTCGTTGAGGGTCACGGTGATCGTGCCGGGGCGTCACGGGGCCCTGGCTGGCCCGGCCGCGGCGACTGGCTGGAAAAAGTGTACGTTCCACCCCTCGGATCGCTCCATCCTTCCGCATCCCGGGCAGGGTGACGAGTTGGCCGCCAATCGAGTTCCCGCTCCCCAGGTCCCAAAGGCCGGTAGAATGCCGTGGCTACAGTCGGGCGACCCGATGCCACCTTGATCGTCACCCCGCCCTCGGCCCGACATGCGGAACGCCGTTCCCCCCTCCGCCTGAACCGTGCTCAACGAGGCTTCGATGGGTTCGCTCGCCGGACATCTGCTCGTCGCTGCGGCGAAACTCAACGACCCGAACTTTGCCCGGACGGTCGTCCTCCTTGTCGAACACGATCGGGGCGGGGCCCTCGGTCTGGTGCTCAATCGCCCGGGCGACGAGCGTCTGGAAACCGTCTGGGATGAATCGGCGAATGGGCCGTGCCCCTCCGACCTCGTGCTCATGAACGGCGGGCCACTCGAGGGGCCACTGCTCGCGCTTCATTCGATCCCGGCCATGACCGAGCGCGACATCGTGCCGGGGGTGTTTCTCGCCATGCGCAAGAAACTCGTCGTCACGCTCCTGCGCGACGGCCATGTGCCGCTTCTCGTCTTCGCCGGCTATTCCGGCTGGGGGGCCGGGCAGCTCGAATCGGAAGTGGCGGCCGGCGACTGGGGAATCGCCCCGGCCACGAGTGACCTCGTGTTCGGCGACCAGCACAGCCTCTGGCAATGCGCCACGACGCTCGTCGCCGATACGAACCTCGCCGCGGCGCTTCGCATCAAGCACCGGCCCGCGAAGCCCTGGCACAACTGACCGTCCGCAGACACCGCAGCGCCAACGGCAAAATCCTCCCGGCGGGAATCGAACCTGCGACCATCGGCTTATAAGGCCGACGCTCTGCCACTGAGCTACGGGAGGGAAGCGAGATCCGACGTATGTCATCGCGTATCATCGCCACCCTCCTTTCCCATGGTCTGTCACCGCCGCCCGCCGCCGTTCACCGGCAGACGCCGGTAGGAGCAGGAATCTCCGGAGCAGTTTCCAGTCAGCCTCCATGGTATCTGCCCCGACCAACACCCGCCACTGCAGGGGCTCGCCCCTCCGAGCCGCGACGCGGGCCTCTTCCCGCTCGAGGGTCAGCGTGGTGGGTAAAGTCATCGGGAAAAGCGGGGCGTGAGTCCGAGTCCATCTGATGCTTTGCCAACCAGAGTCGCGCTCGCGACGTCACCGGGATCGGGGCGGATTTCAATCTCCCGAGGAGCGGGGAGAGAACACCGCCGTCGATCGCGGAATCTGCCAGGAAGCGTCTCAATCCTCGATGGCAGGGCCATGACTCTTAGAGAACGCGATAGGGTCCGTGAATGCTTTGCGAACCGTTTGCGAGGCGGCACGGTCGCTGACGCAGATCGCTACCGTCGCATTCCATCCTCGATCGTACGGATCGACTGGATACGCGCAGACGGTCGCGAACCAGATCGCGGCTTCGATCGACTCCCTGGAGGGATCAGTTGTGAGAATGACAGCTTCGCTGTCGGTTTCGAACTCGCAACAGGCAAGATCGAACGCAAGGTGCGCCACCTGGCAATCCCGCCCCCACGCACAGAAGTATCGAGCTCCCGCTGCTATCAGCTCTCGGGACAAGTCGACCAGGACTTCTCGACTGACCGCAGAGAAATCCGCGATCAAGAGCGCCACAAAGAACTCGCCAGGAAGATCGGACAGCGCCGGAACAATATCGGCGAAGGCGTCGCAATCGAGCAGGTAGAGCCCGCGACTGGAGTCATCAGGGTGGTCGTGGAGATGCTCGATGGTCGCCATCACTTCTGCCCCGAATTGGCCCCGCTTAGCCACAACTGCCGCCGCCGGACCATTCCTTTCGGATCCGGCCACGCTCGCCAACCCCAACGCCTGGCACGCCGCACGGCCACTAATACTTCCCCTCGATGCCATTCCGCTTCCGTGCCGCCCTTATCTTGTCTGCATCTTTGTCTATCATCTCGAGAAGCCCGTCTAGTTCCTTGGCAAGATCTTCACTGGTCTTCTTCCACGTTGCTTCGTCGACAAACTCCACGCCCGGATACGTTGTCTTGAGATCCGGCACACTCGTGGCCTCCCCCTGCACCGTCTTGATGACCAACTTGACCTTCTCGAGGTCGCCAAACGCATACCCGTTGATGAATTCACCAGCCAACTGCTGGAAGGCGTTCTGCGCTTGCAGGCACTCAAACCCCATCGAACCGATGCCGCCTGCAGACCCCTCCACCAAGACCTTCCGATAGAGGCGTTGACGATGGCGGGCCGAGTAGAACCAGTACACCGCCTCGTCTTTGTGTCCTAAGTCGTAGAGCCGCACCGCGGTGACGAACATCGCCTCGACAGGCAGGTCGCCCTGCTTTGCCTTCATCTTTTCCACGAGTGCGAGAATCGAATCAGGATCAGCCGACTTAAGCTGCTCACTGAACGGGCCCACGCGGATCCGCGGCCCGTCGGAGTCGTAAAACGGCGGCACGCTGAGGGCCATCAGGGCACGATCGCGTTCAGCGGCCGATGCTCCCCGCGAAGACACCAGGCCAATCACGAGCGCCAAGGCTAACAGCGACCGGAGGCAGAGCATCGGCATGGACTTCCCGCCACGCTCCGTGGGTTGAACCTCCTGACCGAGGCGGAGCGTCGCACGAAATCGGCCTGTTGGATCGATGTATCGCAGTTCGCTCGACGGTGACGTGCCCGGTGTGTAGGAACACGACGCCAGAACGACGCCTGCGATCAAGACTGGGAATTCATTGCCTGGGGCCACGAGTGTTCTCCAATGGCGGTCCCGGTCGCGTGCCGCCCTGCGTCAGTTGCGGTACTCCGTTCAGTGCTCCTCGGCCCCCCGCGGGGCGCCGACCGAGACGAACGGATACCACATGCCTCGAACAACGATCGGCCCCATGTTAGCGATCACGTGTGGCTGATCCAATTGGGCGACCGTCACACCTTCGGCCACCTGAACCCCAGCCAGCCCATCGGGCAGATAACGCCCGTAACCGAGGACGTGGATCATGCGGATCGCATCGTCACGCGATCGGGCGGTGACACCGAAGCCAAGCGGAGCGTGCGGGACTGGCGACTGTATCCAGTACGTGGTCAACCCGGCGTTCATCATCGTTACGCCTCCGCCACCGAACGCCTTTCCTCAGCGCCGGCGGCAGCTGCGGAACCAATCATTATTGAGCTTATCCGCCTCCTCTGTCTGCTGCATCATCTGGGTCGGCGTGGCTCGACGCCAGCCAGCGCTGATTACTCCAGCCCCTGGCTCGGCGTCAAACGCTCAGCCGGCCGGAACACCAGCCCTCGACCAGTTCGGCGCTCGATGGTCACCAGCGGTTCTGTCGCACTCGAGTCCCGCTGGGCCGCCATGGCGATCCTGCCCATAACCGCCTCGGAAAGGTCTCGGCCATCCATCCACGCGACGGCCTGGATGTGGAAGCCGCCGCTCCTGAGCCTGCATGCTACTGGACGCAAGAAACCCGAGCCGGTCATGCCTCCTCGACAAGGGACGATGTTTTGATCAATCCGCCGCGACCAAGGCGCTTGAAAGCCATGGATTGGCTCTGACAAGGGCAACCGTCAGCCCGGATCGGCGAAGTGATCGACGGGGCCGCAGCCGCCACCGAGGCCGGGGGCGCCGGCGATCGCGTTGCGGATGAACCGGCAGCCGCCCGCCACCGCCAAGGCGACGGCCTCGCCCGCCGCCAGCCGCGCCGTGATCGCCGCCGAAAGGGTGCAGCCGGTGCCGTGGGTGTGGCGGGTGTCGATGCGAGCCGCCGAGAAGGTCGTCACACGACCTTCCGACCAGAGCAGATCGACCGCGGCGCCGTCGAGATGGCCCCCCTTGACGAGCACGTGGGGGGGGCCGAGGGCAGCGATCGCCCGTGCGGCCCGCTCCATTGCCGCGACGTCGGCGACGGGAAACCCGGCCAGCCGCTCGGCCTCAGCGAGATTCGGGGTGACGAGCGTGGCGCGGGGCAGGAGGTCGCTGACGAGCGTTTGCACCGCGTCATCAGCGATCAGCGCCGCGCCGTGCTTGCTCACCATCACCGGATCGACGACGAGCGGGAACGTGGTCCCGCGGAGCCGCGCCGCGACCGCGGCGATCACAGCAGCGTCGCCGAGGGCGCCGGTTTTGGCGGCGGCCGGGGGGATGTCCGAGAGGACGGCCTCGAGTTGGGCGACGACAAGGGCGGGGCGAAGGATCTCGACGGCCGAAACCGTTCGCGTGTTCTGCACGGTGACCAGCGTGATCACACTCGTGCCGTAGACGCCGTGCCGGTGGAACGTCTTCAGGTCGGCCTGGAGGCCGGCGCCGCCAGATGGATCAGAGCCGGCGATCGTGAGGGCGACGGGGGGAGTGGTCATGGGGGTGGGAAGGAAGTCTTCGGCGGGATCTCCGCCTGCCGATCGCTGGGATGATGAACGACCGGCTCACCGTGCGACGGAATGAGCGCGGCCGGCTGCTCCTCCCCACGGGCGTGAGGAGACCGGATTTTAGGTCTTTTCCATTTCCTGACTCCTCGGCCCGTCCGTCTGCTCCAACGCCCGTCTCGACCTTCTCGCCAGCCGCTGACTAGCTCGGAACGCTATTCCACCGCTTTCACTTCGACAAGAGCCTCTGCGAAGGCCTGGCCGATGGGGGCGAGAATCTTCGCTGCCCCGAGATAGTGATACCCGCCGTTGGACACACCCGTGCTCAGCCGCTTCAACTCGTCCGGCTTGAACTCCTCGTCCATGGCCTTCTTGCGGGCGGCCTCCTTCTCCGGCTCGCTGGGCTGCGGGTCCGCCTTGCGGAACACCTGCTCGAGCTTCTCGTAGATCCGCTCCTTCCGCTCGGCGAACGACTGCAGGTCGTCGTCCCAGAACGGTGCCGTCTCAACCGCGACGACATTCCCCTCAAACTCGTCGAGGGTGGTCGGCTTCCGCTGAGCTTCGCGGAAGTGCATCATCGCCCCCCTCGTATCGCCCTTCAGGCCATCGATACCCATGACGCCGATGACGAACGGCAACTTCGGGGCCGACAGGTCTTTCCGGACGTCGCGGATGAAGTGGCCGAGCAAGTCAGCGTACAGCTCGTAGCCGCCGGCCTTGCCCTGATTGGGGTACACCCCGCCATCAACGAGGTCGTTGAACCCCTGAAACCAGACGAACCCGGCCAACTCGTACCCCTGCTTCTCGTCGTAGTCGGGCACCACGCGTTTGATGTCCGCGAGCACCTTCGTCACGTGTGCAATCATCTCGCGGTAGTACACGCCGGTGGCGGCGGTCTTCTCGGCCCAAAACTTGGGACGCTCCTCGACCTTCGGAATGCCGTGGGCTCCCTTGGGATTCTCGTCCCAGAGCTTCTGGGTCTCCTTGGCCAGGACGAACGGCCCGCCGCTGGGCGGACGGAAGTCGGTGTGCAGGCTCCGCCCGCCCCACGAGGTCTTGATGATGAGCACCGGATCGTTGAGGTGCTTTTGCAAGGTGAGCCCGAACGTGAACTCCGGGCCGATGTTGACTTGCCCCCCCGCGCCAAACCCGGCGGTCAGCTTGCCGGTCTGTTCATTGAGGTCGTCGTAGGCGTTGCCGAGGCACCCGACCGACGTGATCCACACCCTGTCGCAGACCGTCGGCTTGCCGTCCTCGTCCCGCATGGTCTCGAGCAGCGGGGCAGTCTTGGGGTCGCTTGCCATGTCGTCGAAGGTGGACACGTTCGCGTGCCCCTGCATGTTCGACTGCCCTGCGAGGATGAAAACCTTGAGCGGCTTCACCAGGAGCGAGTCCTTGTCAGCCCGCGCGTGCGATGGCGATGCCTGACAGAGAAGCAAGAGGCAGGCGACAAGCAGCACTCGGGGTCGCGGGGTCACGGTCGTATCCTCATTCTCGGTTGATGGAAGCCACTGGACCCAAGCGTCAGCCGTCCTGCTGCGTCTGCCACGGAACGATGACGCTGATGAAAGCAGGATCATACGGTCTGCCGGGCAACGGAAGCCACCCGCCCACGTTGACTCGAACGTCTTCCAGGGGCTTCACACGCCGCAGACCGCAGTCCGTGAACCGCCGACGGAGCGAAACAGCGGCGGGCTGCGACAGACGCCATCCTGGCAGCTGAAATCGCTCTACTCGCTCGGCTCCCAAACCCACTCGCCCTTCTTGTTGATGTAGCCTCGTTTACCGTCAAAGGCGACTTCCGCGATGCCATGGCGAAAGCCTCCATACACCCAGGAGAACTTGCCGGGAATCACCTCCTCGCCAGCGCGATCGATGAAGCCCCAGCCATTCTCTCCGAGGGGAACACCTGCCAAACCATCGGAAAAGCCGTTGGCGTGCTGAAAGCGAGGCGGGATCACCCATTCCCCCCGGGTGTCGATGTAACCAAACAGCCCCCCTTTGCCCACGCAGGCCAAGCCTTCGGAGAAAGCGGAGGCAACCTCGAACTGAGGCTCGATCACGACCTCTCCTCTGGCGTTGAGGTAGCCCGTACCATCGTCCTTCCTGAACGGAATCAGCTCGCCCGGTTCGCCGGTAGCGAAATGCTGCGGGGGAGGCTCCGGCACGATCTCGCCGGCTCGATCGATGAACTTGGAGTCGCACTCCACCCCGACATCGGCGAACCAGCTGAGCAGCTTTCCTCTGAGCGTTGCGAACCCAACCTTGGCCACGCCATTTCGAAAATCCGCCGCCGCATCGAACCGCGCTTCGATCACCACCTTCCCGAGCTTGTCGATGTAGCCCTTCTTATTCGCGCGCCGCTTGTCCTCGAAGATCGCCAAGCCATCGGAAAACGGGCCGACGCTGACGAACTGCGGCTCAATGACTACGCGTCCCTGCGTGTCGATGAATCCCCACATATCCTGCTTCCGAACAGCTGCGAGTCCGTCCGTGAAGGGATACGCCTTCTCAAAGGCGGGCTCGATGACGATCTTCCCGTCGCGATCGATGAAGCCGTCCTTGCCGTTCACCGTGACAACGAACAGCGGCGGCCCGTCCGGCTCAATGAGCGGCGGGGGCACCAACTGGGAAAATGCCCCCGAAGGCGACAGCAAAGCCACCCACATTGCCGCGAGACCGAGTTGCCGAAGAGTCATATCGATGGCGCTAGGGGATTTCTGGAAAGCTCAAGGCCACACGGAATCCAACGTAGTCGGAGCGAGTCTCCGGAGGAAAATGAAACGCCCGGTCCCCTGACCTCCCCAACATTGCCGGAGTCAACCAAGCGCCGCCACGGATCATTCGGCTCGAGCCCTCCTTCGGCCCGGTGGGGTCGCTGACCGCCTCCTCGGGGTAGTCACCGGCCCAGTCGCTGCACCACTCCATCACATTCCCGTGCATGTCATGCACACCCCAGGCGTTTGGATCCTTCTTCCCGACCGGATGTGATTTGCCTTGACCATTCGAAGCGAACCAGCCGTAGTCATCGGACAACTCAAGCCCTCCGAAACTGAACGGCGCCTTACTGCCCGCCCGGCAGGCGTGCTCCCACTCCGCCTCGGTAGGCAAGCGATACACCCGACCGGCCGCCTTCTCCTCGGGCAACGCCGAAAGCCTGTTGCAGAATTCGACAGCATCCTCCCACGACACCCGATCGACGGGATGATTCGAGCTATCACCGTTATCGATCTGATCTCCT
>CAJAYZ010000874.1 GCA_903949225.1 uncultured Planctomycetaceae bacterium | reverse complement strand
GCGTCCGCGGCCGCCGAGCCATCGAGTTCCGATGACCACGTCGAGCCGATCCGCAATCTTGCCGGGAAGGTGGGGCGGAACGACCCCTGCCCGTGCGGGAGTGGGAAGAAGTTCAAGAACTGCTGTGGCCGCTCGAGCAACGTGACCAACGGCTAGCCGTGGCCCTCCGCGTGCGTGCCGTCCCCCGGCGTTCACGGCCCCCATGCTCCTCGACCTCATCTACCTCATCGCCTTCGTCGCACTCCTCCCCTGGATCGCCTGGCGACGATGGTCGGGGCGTCGCCCGGTGGCGGCTCCGTGGATGCGTTTCACCGGCGGGATCACTCCCCTGCCCCGCCGCGAAGCGGGCGTTTCTCGCATCTGGCTCCACGGTGTCAGCGTCGGCGAGATCCAACTCCTGTCGTCGCTCGCCCGCGAGATCCACGCCCAGGCCGGGGCCGCGGGAGTCGCGGTCGAGTTCGTCGTCTCCAGTTCCACCACGACCGGCCTCGATCTCGCCGCCAAACGGTTCGACGCGGCCGTTGTCTTCCCCTGCCCCCTCGATTTCACCTGGGCGGTGCGCCGCGTGGTCAAGGCCGTCGACGCCGACCTCCTCGTCCTCGGCGAACTGGAACTCTGGCCCCATCTCCTCGACGCGGCGTGGCGCCATCGCCTGCCGATCGTCGTGGCCAACGGACGACTGAGCGACTCCAGCGCCCGTGGCTACCGCCGCGTCGCCCCGCTGGTCCGCAGGATGCTGTCGCAGGTGATGCTCGTCAGTGCGCGCTCGGCCGCCGATGCGGCACGATTCCGGGCGTTCGGCGCTCCGACGGTCGTCGATGCCGGATCGATGAAGTTCGATGGCGTGCGCGGCGCCCGCGGCGCCGAGGATGTCCGGCGCCTGGCGAAGCTGGCTGGCTTCCGGGATGACGACGTCGTGTTCCTTGCCGGCAGCACGCAGGCCCCCGAGGAGGCCTTGGCGATCGACGCCTATCGGGCCGCTTCCGCCGATCATCCCCGGCTCCGCCTCGTGATCGTGCCCAGGCATGTCGAGCGGAAGCCGGAGATCGTCGCCCTCCTCGAAGGCTCGGGGCTCGCCTGGCAGGCCCGCAGCACCCTCGACAAAGAGGGAGCCGCCCCGGATGCGCGGGTGCTCCTCGTCGACACGACCGGCGAACTCGGGGCCTGGTGGGGGACAGCGACGATCGCCTTCGTGGGGGGGAGCCTCGACGGGAAGCGCGGCGGGCAGAACATGCTCGAACCAGCAGCCTATGGGGCGGCCGTCTGCTTCGGCCCCCACACCCGCAACTTCGCCGACGAGGTGGCGGTCCTCCTCGAGGCCGACGCTGCCTGCGTCGTGGCCGATGGCCCGGCCCTCACGGCTTTTGTCCGCGACTGCCTCGAGGCCGAGCCCCCCCTGGCGCTGGGACCGCGGGCCGCCGCCACCGTCGCCGCCCACCGCGGCGCCACCGCCGCCACCGCCGAAAGGATCCTTGCCCTCCTTCCTGCCGGTCCGCGTGGGACGAAGGGTTGCCCACCAGCCCGCGAACCTGGATAATCAGACCTTCATTCTTTTTGACCCTGCCCAATCCCGTTGGGCAATGCCCCCATCACCGCAAGAGGCGACGAACCGTGTCCAAAGGCAAGTATCTGTTCACGAGCGAATCGGTCAGCATGGGCCACCCCGACAAGCTGGCCGACCAGATCTCTGACGGCGTCCTCGACGCCTACCTCGCTCTGGATCCGCTCAGCCGTGTTGCCTGCGAGACGCTCGTGACGACAGGCTTGGCGGTCGTGGCCGGTGAGATCACCTCCAAGGGCACGATCGACTACCAGAAGGTCGTCCGTGACGTGATCCGTGCCGTCGGCTATACCGACGACGAGATGGGGATCTCCGCCGACACCTGCTCCGTGCTCGTTGCCGTCGGCAAGCAGAGCGGCGACATCGCGATGGGCGTCAACGAGGACGACTCGACGGGCAAGGACATCGGCGCCGGCGACCAGGGGCTGATGTTCGGCTACGCCTGCAACGAGACGCCGGAGATGATGCCGCTCCCGATCGCCCTCTCCCACCGGATCCTCAACCGCCTCACGGAAGCCCGCCAGAAGGGCGAGGTCGACTGGCTCCGCCCGGATTCGAAGAGCCAGGTGACAATCGAGTACGAGGGCAACACGCCGAAGCGCCTCGACACGATCGTCGTCTCCACGCAGCACGCTCCCCACGTCTCCAACGAGGAGATCCGCAAGTTCGTCATCGAGAAGATCTGCAAGCCGCTGCTCCCGAAGGATCTCGACATCTCGAACATCACCTACCACATCAACCCCACCGGGCGGTTCGTGGTCGGTGGTCCCCACGGTGACTGCGGCCTCACCGGTCGGAAGATCATCGTCGACACCTACGGCGGCTGGGGACGTCACGGCGGTGGCGCCTTTTCGGGCAAGGATCCGACGAAGGTCGATCGCAGTGCCGCCTACATGGCCCGCCACATCGCCAAGAACATCGTCGCCTCGGGGCTTGCCGACCGTTGCGAGGTGCAACTCGCCTATGCGATCGGTGTCAGCGATCCGGTGAGCATCAAAGTCGACACCGAAGGGACCGGCAAGCTGCCCGACGAGAAGCTCTGTGACGTGGTCCGTCAGTTCTTCCCCCTCAAGCCCCGCGGGATCATTGACTACCTCGATCTCCGCAAGCCGATCTACCGCAAGACCGCTGCGGGTGGCCACTTCGGCCGCGAAGGCTTCCCGTGGGAGAAGACCGAACGGGCCGCCGAGCTGGCCAAGGTTGCCGGGAAGGCCTGAGGCCGCCAATGGCTGTTGTTGCAGGACGTGGATCCGGGGCGGGTCGGTCGCTGGCCGACCGCCCCGGTCCACGGCTGCTTGCAGCGATCGGATCGGCCATCGCCGCGATCACGCTTGCGTGCGCGGTGGTCCTCGTTGTCCGGCGGATGCAGGTGTCCTTCGACACCAGCGCCAGCGCATCGGTCGCCGCGGCGATCGTTGGCATCCTCCTCGTCGCCGTGGTCGATGTCGCCTCGTCCGATGTCGGGCCCGGAACGCGAACGCTTCAGCGAGGAGCTGTCCGCCTCGGGTTGGCCCTCGCTCTGGCTGCCACCCTCCCCGGGCCGGCCGCCCTGCTAGCCTCCCCATCCCATCCGCTGCGAGTGGTGGCCACGGTCGGGGCCGTCGCAGCGGCGATGCTGACGCTGGTCGCGCCGGTGGCACCGTCGCTGGGGTGGTTTCCAGGGTCATCCCCGCACCGTCACGCCGGCCTGCGGGACAGGGATCATTTTGCGGATGCGACATCTGCTCAGGGGCGGCGGCGGCGGAAGCAAGCAGCCCGCCGGATGCGGCCAGCGGCCCCTCCTCCCATCCAAGAGGCTCCTCCGAGTGGGCCGGAGTCTCTGGCCAATGCCATTGCCGCCCCCGAAAACGTATCGGCAGCGGTCGTGCCGGGGGTCCTCCAGCAGCGGTTTGAGCGATACGTCCTCCCCGACGAGCGGATGGAGTGCATCCGTGGCACCCTCCATCTCGCGGTGGTTTCCGGCTCTCGGCTGGTCACCGGGCACGTCGGATTCTGCCCGCCATTCCAACACCTCCCCCAGGTCGAGGTGGGCACACGCTGCGAGGAGGTCGAGGCGACGATCGTGGCG
>CAJAYZ010000873.1 GCA_903949225.1 uncultured Planctomycetaceae bacterium | reverse complement strand
GCGGGGAGATCGTGCCAATCGAGGCGATCAAGCTCCAAGCGGCGAAGATCAAGATCTGATCTGTCCGTGAAGAAAGTCATCGATGACTTTCTTCCACGCCGTTGCCGGCGAGACCCGGCGAGACCCGGCGAGACTCAGAGGATGCCGCCGTGGGTGCGGTAGAGCGTCATGTGGGACGGCTGATCGAGGAACCAGATCCGCTCCCATTCGTCGGTGATCGCCCGCAGATCTTCCGAGGTGAAGATGAGTTGCTGAGCGCGACGCAGCGGGTCGCCGGAGTAGATGGGAATGAGGCAGCCTGTGCTCGTCGAGAGCGCCATGGCCGCGAAAACCATCCAGCAGATCTTCCGCATCGTTCGTCCTCCCTGACTCCGTGACTCCGACTCCGGGAAGGGGGCCGCCGGTTGACCGACAGCCTTCCCGGCGATTCCCCCGCGGACATCCTGTCCGAGCGGGTGTCGCCCCTCGATCGAATTGGTTCAGGCCGAAGGGGCTTCCGGGGCGTCGGTCGGGGGAGCAACGGTCCGCGGCGCCTTGGCGGCATTCCGCGAACCTTCCTCCTTCTTCCGCTCGATCGCCTCGAGATCCACCACTCTGACCCTCGCCTCCATCTCCTTCCCAGGCTTGAACGTCAACACGTTCTTTGCCTGGACCGGAACTTTCTCTCCCGTCCGCGGGTTGCGGGCCATCCGCGCTTCCCGTCGCTTGATCTCGAACACCCCGAAGTTCCTCAGCTCAATCCGGCCCTCTTTGACCAGGGCTTCGATGAGAGCATCGAATGTCCGCTGGACGAGGTCTTTGGTGCGAAGCTGGGGAAGATCGATCTGTTCGGCGATCGTCCGGACGATGTCTTTCTTGGTCACGGCTCCGACGCTCCGTCCGATGCAGGTTCCCCTGTGGCCCGGAAGAGCCAAGGCAGGTTCCCACCCCGTTGGAAATCGTCAGAAGCCTAGGACTGACAAGCACTAATGTCAACCTCGCAGCGGGTTGGCGCCGGTCGCCTCTTCCCCACCGTGTGAGGATGATCGACCGTTACGACCGGCAAACTTGATTCAACCCGATCTTTTTTGTCCCCCTTCGACTGCGGCCCATCCTGACCGGCTGCTGCTACACTCCAGATCCCCCAAACTCCGCCCCATTCCCGGCCCGTCTGCCCCGCCGAAGCCCCCGTCGCAGCCCATGACGAACGCCCCCGCCGAAAGCCTGCACGATGGGGGCTCCATCGATCTGGCCGTCCAGCTCGGTCGCCTCCGCCTCCCCAATCCGATCCTCGTCGCCTCGGGGACGTTCGGGTATGGCAAGGAAATGGTCGATTTCGTCGATCTGCACCGGCTCGGAGGGATCGTTCCCAAGACAATCACCCAGCGGCCCCGGGCGGGTAACGTTCCCTGGCGGACGATTGAGACGTCGGCCGGGCTCCTCAATTCGATCGGTCTGGACAACGACGGCGTCGAGGCCTTCCTCCGCCACCAACTCCCCTTCCTCCTCGGCTGCTCCGCCCCGGTGATCGTCAGCATCGCCGGCGCCGACCAGCGGGAGTTCGTCCAGATTGCCGATCGCCTCGAGGGGGTGCCGGGGATCGCCGCCCTGGAGCTCAACATCTCCTGCCCCAACGTCAGCCACGGGGTCGACCTGGGCACCGATCCCGAGGCCTGCCGGAGCGTCGTCGCCGGGGTTCGTGGCGTGAGCCGCCTGCCGATCATCGCCAAGCTGACGCCGAACGTGACGAGCATCGCCGACGTCGCCCGCGGGGCTAGGGATGGCGGTGCCGACGCCCTAACGGTCATCAACACCTGCCAGGGGATGGCGGTCGACTGGCGGCGGCGCAAGCCGCTCCTCGGCAACGTCGTCGGGGGCTTGTCGGGGCCGGCGATCAAGCCGATCGCCCTCCGCTGCGTGCATCAGGTGCGGCGTGCGGTCGACACCCCGATCATCGGCGTGGGTGGCATCATGACGATCGATGACGTGATGGAGTTCCTCGTCACCGGGGCCAGCGCCGTGCAGGTCGGCACGGCGAGTTTTGCCGAGCCGCGGTCGTCGACCAACCTCCTCGACGCCCTCCCGGCGGCCCTCGCCGAAGCCGGGGTGACGCGCGTGGCAGACCTCGTCGGGACGCTCCGCCTCCCCGGCGCCGCTCCGGCCGCGCCCCACCCCACGCCCCTCTGACTCCCGCCCCCTCACCTGAGCCGGAAGCCGTTTTGATGAGCGACGCCGCGAAGACCGTTCCCCCGCGCCCCCTCCCCCCTCCCCGCGCCCTCCCCCCGACGCGGGTGCTCTCCGGGATCCAGCCCACCGGCCGCTTCCACTGGGGCAACTACTTCGGCGCCATTCGCCAGTACATCGAGCTGCAGTCGGTGGGTGAGTCGTACTTTTTCATCGCCGATCTCCACGCGCTGACCACCGTCCGGGAGCCTGAGCGGCTCCGGGCCTTCGTTCGCGACGCAGCCCTTGATCTGGAGGCCCTTGGCCACGATCCCGTCCCCGCGGCGCTATTCGTGCAATCGGCCGTC
>CAJAYZ010000872.1 GCA_903949225.1 uncultured Planctomycetaceae bacterium | reverse complement strand
TCCCCGCGCCCTCCCCCCGACGCGGGTGCTCTCCGGGATCCAGCCCACCGGCCGCTTCCACTGGGGCAACTACTTCGGCGCCATCCGCCAGTACATCGAGCTGCAGTCGGTGGGGGAGTCGTACTACTTTATCGCCGATCTCCACGCGCTGACCACCGTCCGGGAGCCCGAGCGGCTCCGTGCCTTCGTTCGCGACGCAGCCCTTGATCTGGTGGCCCTTGGCCTCGATCCCGTCCACGCGGCGCTATTCGTGCAATCGGACGTCCCGGAGGTCACCGAGCTGACTTGGCTTTTGATGACGGTGACGCCGATGGGCCTCCTCGAACGCTGCCATGCCTTCAAGGACAAAAAATCGCGCGGCATGGCGGCCGATGCGGGGCTGTTCACCTATCCCGTTCTGATGAGTGCCGACATCCTCGCCTACGACGCCACCGTCGTCCCCGTGGGGGAGGATCAGGTGCAGCACATCGAGGTCTGCCGTGATCTCGCCGGCACGTTCAACCATCTCTACGGCGAGGTGTTCACGCTCCCCAAGCCCCGGCTCGTCGAGGCCGGTGCCCGCGTCCCCGGCACCGACGGCCAAAAGATGTCGAAGAGCTACGAGAACACGATCGAGGTCTTCGAGGAGCCTGGCGCGCAGAAGAAGAAGATCATGCGGATCACGACCGACTCCCGCCCTCTTGAAGAGCCGAAGGAACCGGAGGGGGATCACCTCTTCGATCTGTTCTCGCTGTTCGCCCCCGCAGCCGAGCGCGAGGCGATGGCCGCGCTCTATCGGCGCGGGGGCTTCGGCTACGGCGACGTCAAGAAAGC
Source organism: uncultured Planctomycetaceae bacterium (assembly GCA_903949225.1). GTDB lineage: Bacteria > Planctomycetota > Planctomycetia > Pirellulales > UBA1268 > QWOP01. The sequence continues at coordinate 985 of CAJAYZ010000872.1, read as the reverse complement.
GCTCGTGGCGGCGGCTGCCGACTTCTTCGCCGACGCCCGTCGCCGTCGGGCTGAGCTCGCCGCCGACCCGGGCACGATCGACGCGATCCTCGCTCAGGGGGCCGAGCGGGCCCGCGCGAAGGCGGGCGACGTGCTCTCCAGGGCGAAGCGGGCCTGTGGCCTCTCCCGGCTGCCGGCCAAGCCTGCCGGGGGGAAGGCATGAACGTCCTCGGCATTGGCACCGACATCACCGAGTGTCTGCGGATCGCGCAGATGATCGAGCGCCACGGTGAGCTTTTCGTGGGCCGCGTCTACACCCCGGCCGAGATCGAATACTGCCGCAGCCGCAAGCAGGCCACTCAGCACTTCGCCGGTCGGTGGGCGGCGAAGGAGGCGATCCTCAAGGCCCTCGGCACCGGATGGCGCCGGGGGATCAGCTGGCGCGACATCGAGGTCATCAACGCCCCCGGGGGCCGCCCGCGGGCGACGCTCTTCGGAGGGGCCGCCGACGTCGCCGAGCAGCTCGGCATCGCCTGCGTTTTGGTGAGCATCTCCCACTGCCGCTCCCACGCCACCGCCTACGCGATGGCCCTCGACGATCTCCCGTCGACCTTCGAGGACGATCTGGACGACGACGACGACGAGTGAGGGCCGGCAGGCCATCAGCCCGAGAACGGCTGGAGCTCGGCGACGCCCCCCACCATCGTCAGCATGGCGATGGGGGTGCCGTCGGCCACTGGCGTGAAGCCGTCGCGGCGCGTCAGGGCGAGGGCCGTCCGCCCTGCGAGCAGCGCTTTGAGGGCCTGCGTCAGCTCCTTCTGCCGAGGCTCGGGGAGCTTCGTGAAGGTCTCCCGGCCGCGGCACTTCGGAAACGCCTGGCAGCCGAGCCACGGGCCCCGCTTGCCGTCGCGGAGATTCATCATCGCCCCGCACTTCTGGCAGGCGATGTCGGTGACCAGCGGCGGCGGTGAAGGAAACTTGATGTTCGCCTTCTTGTCGAGATTGA
>CAJAYZ010000871.1 GCA_903949225.1 uncultured Planctomycetaceae bacterium | reverse complement strand
TGCCGACCTCCAGGCCCGGGGGATGCTCGACGACACGCTCGTCGTCTGGGGGGGAGAGTGCGGGAGGACCGGCTATGGGCAGGGGGGGCTGCAGGACGACTACGGTCGCGTTCACCCTGGCCGGTGTTATTCGGTCTGGATGGCCGGCGGGGGGATCCGCCCCGGGGTTGTCCACGGGGAGACCGACGACTACGGCTACAACATCGTCCGCGATCCGGTCCACGTTCACGACCTCAATGCCACGCTCCTCCAATGCCTCGGCTTCGACCACACGCGACTCACCTACCGCTTCCAGGGACGCGACTACCGGCTCACCGACGTGGAGGGGAACGTGGTCAAGGAAATCCTGGCGTGATCCCAGGGCGAGGCGGGGAGGGGCCGCCGATTTCCGTCGGGAGCAATCTTGACTTTGCTCACGAATCACGAACAATTCATCTCGGGGAACTTTTGAAATCCGGGGGAGAAGCCACCATGCTGGCAGGCCGTCCGATGTGGCTGTCGCGGGGTGGGGTGAACAGCCCGGTCCAGCGGGGCAGGCCCGGATTCACGCTCGTTGAACTGCTCGTGGTGATCGCGATCATCGGCGGGCTCGTCGGTCTCCTCCTCCCGGCCGTTCAGGCCGCCCGCGAGGCCGGTAGACGCACCCGTTGTGCCAATTCCCTCAAGCAGATCGCCATCGGCCTCCACAGCTACATGACGGCGAAGGGGAGATTTCCCGCCGGGTATCTGGCGACGACCACCTCGCCGAAGCGAGATTCGACGACCCACGACGCTCCCCCAGGGACCGGCTGGGGGCTGGCCATTGCCGCGTTCATGGAGGAGTCGGCTCTCACCGATGCCTACAACTCGATCGACGGTGTCGGGGGCGCCTCGAATGCCGCCATCGTCAGTCGCCCGATCGCCACCTTTCTTTGCGCCTCATCGAGCGGGCCGCGGACGTCGTTCGCCGTGGCGAGCTCCGATGGCACGGCGATCACCCCCGGGGTGATGCTCGGTCGCAGCGACTATGTCGCCAATGCCGGTCAGATCGACGTCTGGAACGCGAGGCCCGGCCGGGATGACTGGAACGGCCTCGCCAACGGGCCGCTGTTTCGGAACTCGATGATCCGCCCGGGCGATGTGATGGATGGTCTCTCTCAGACGGTGTTCATCGGAGAGCACTCTCAGGCGCTGTCGCAGAAGTCGTGGGCCGGCGTCGTGCCAGGGGGGTGGAGTCAGGTTGACCGGACGATGAGTACGGCTCCGGCCGGGCCAGGAGCCACGTTCGTTCTCGCTCATTCCGGCCCAACAGCCGACGGCCCGGTCCACACCCCCAACGATCCCAGCGGCCACTGCGACCAGATGTTCTCCCAACATCCCACTGGCAGCAACGTGGCCTACGGTGATGCAGGAGTGCGGTTTGTGGCTGCCGATGTCGATCCGACGATCTGGGCTGCGACCTGCACGATCGCCGGTGGGGAGAAGGTCTCGCAGGCTCAGCCGTGAGCCCTGGCAACTGATCGTCCGGCCCCTGCTCGGGGGGGCTATACTGCTTCCGTACGATGGCGGGCGGGTGCTGCCCTCCTAGAGACGGAGCCCCCATGCTCGAGATCCTCGGTCGACCCGGTCTGATGTCGCGGCGGCTCGGCCGTCGCGCCATGCTGCAGGTTGGTGGTGCAGGGCTCCTGGGAGTCTCGCTGGCGAAGGTGCTTGCCGCCGAGGCGACGGAGACTGGGCCGAAGCCACGGGCGAAGTCGGTGATCTTCCTGTTCCTCTTCGGCGGCCCGAGCCAGTACGAAACCTTCGACATGAAGCCGGACGCGCCGGCCGACATCCGCGGGCCAATGAGCCCGATCGGCTGCCGAACGCCGGGGTTGCGGATCAGCGAACACCTCCCGAAGCTGGCGGAAATCTCCGACCGCTACTGCGTCATCCGCTCGATGACGCACGATTTCAACGACCACAGCGGCGGTGGCCACTACATCCAGACGGGCAAACGCTGGCAGATCCCCGTCGGTGGCGGATTCAGTGCCACTCCGCAGGACTGGCCGTCGATCGGCTCGGTGGTGGAGCACCTCGAGCACCAGCGCTCACGGGGCGCCCCTCGCGATCTTCCGGCGTATGCGGTCGTGCCCAACCGGCTCGGCCGGCTGCAGGAGAATGGACAGTATGTCCGTCCGGGCGAATACGGCGGCTGGCTGGGATCGTCGGTCAATCCGCTCACCACGCGGATCGACCGCAAGGACAGCGCCGACAATCCCTACTGGCGTGATTGCACCGACAGCGAACTCCGCTGCCGGATCGAGGGGCTCGATCCGGTCTCGGCCGAAGACATCGCCCGGATCCGGCGCCGGGCCACGCTCCTTGAATCGTTCGACGCCCAGCGGCGGATCATCGATGGCCAACGATCGCTCGAGATCGATCGGATCCGCGAGCGTGCCCTCGGCCTCGTCACGAGTTCACGGACGCGCGAGGCCCTCGATTTGGAACAGGAGCCGGCGACGATCCGTGATGGCTACGGCCGTCATCTCTTTGGCCAGGCCTGCCTGATGGCGCGGCGGCTCGTCGAGGCAGGCACGCGCTTTGTGACGGTGCACTACGATTGCTGCGACGGCTACAGCTGGGATTCGCATGTCCATTCCAACGATGTGCGGCGCTCGCTCCTTCCCACGCTCGATTCCGCGCTGTCGGGATTGCTCCTCGATCTCGAAAAGCGTGGTCTCCTCGCCGAGACGCTCGTCGTGGCCCTCGGCGAGATGGGGCGGACGGCGAAGCCGACGAAAGACTGGGGGCGAAACCACTGGAGCACGCTCTTCCCGGCGGTGATCGCCGGAGCCGGGGTCCAAGGCGGCACCACGTGGGGGGCTTCGGACAAGAACGGCGAGTATCCCATCGAGCATCCGACGTCGCCGGAGGACCTCGCGGCGACGATCTACAAGACGCTCGGTATCGATCCGGATGCGGTCCTGACGATGCCCGACGGCCGGCCAGTACCGATCTCGACCGGGCGGCCGATCGACGGAATCGTCGGGTAGTTGATTGGGGTTTGGTTGGCTGGGGGGCCGACTGGGGACGGCTGGGGACGGCTGGGGACGGCTTTGCTGTTGAGGGATGCGCATCGATGCCCGATTGGACCTATCGCCCGATCTTCCGTCCGCTACTCTTCCGACTTCCGACGAGGCTCGGCCGAGATCTTGCCCTCGCTGCCATCGGTGGTGTGGCGCGGATGCCCGGTGGACGCCATCTCATCGAGTTCATGGGGCACATGCGCCCGGCCAGACCGCTACGGTCGCGACTCGCCGACACGCTCCTCGACGGGCCTGTTGGCTTGGCGCCAGGGATTGATCCCGGGCTGATCGGCCTCGCCGGCCTCAGTCGATTTGGATTCGGGTTTGTGGGGATCGGGCCGGTAACGCCAAATCCGGTGGCGGAGGTGGGGAGCGTTCGTGACGACCGGACCGAGTCAATCAGGCTCGTGCCCGCCGACACCAATCCCGGGTTGGCCGCCACGTTGGATCGGCTCGATCGGTTGCCGGAGCCCCGCCCTGCGATCATCGTGCATCTCTCAGCAAGAGCTCTCGGAGAAGAGAGGCGGGCGGTGGTGCGGGGCGTGCGGGGCCATGCTGCGGCAATCGCGCTGCCACTGGTGACCGACGACGGCGATGCGTGGCAACGGCAGGTCAGAGAGATCGTTGCCGAGGCGGACGGAATCCCGGTCTTGGTGGTCGTTGCGGCTGACCGTCCCACGGGCATGGTGTCCAGATGTGTGGAAGCCATGGAGGCCGGGGCGCGCGGGGCGATCGTCGGTCGTGCGGAGAGCGACGAGGCCGCATGGATGGGGAACTCGTTGCTTGAATCGGCCGAGGCGTGGACACGGATTCTCCGCCACGCTTTGGGGAGCACGGCTACCGTGATTGCGGCGGCGGGGATTCACGCGCCAGGCGACGCCGAAAGGCTCGTCTCCGCCGGAGCCGACCTCGTGGCGATCGACAGTGGTCTCGTCTTCTCCGGCCCCGGTCTCGCGAAGCGCTGCAACGAATGTCTCCTCGCCCGGCGGCTGGGGGGCCGCATGGCGGGGCAGGGTATTGAGGACGATTCCGAGACGTTTCTCCGCGAGTCATGGCTGTGGACGTTGATGCTCGGGATCAGCCTTCTCGTCGGCGGAATCATGGCGCTTGTGATCGCCTGCACACGCGTGGTGATGCCCTACGATGAGGTCATGTCCGGGCTCACCCGGGCCCGGCTCGCCGGCATCGGCCCGAAGCTGCTCCCCTTCATGACACACGACCGGGTGACGCTCGCCGGGGCGATGCTCGGCGTAGGCATCCTCTTCAGCGGCTTGGCGTGGTGGGGGGTGCGCCGCGGGCACCACTGGGCTCTGTTCGCCGTGATCGTGCCGGCGTCCGTAGGATTCCTCTCCTTCTTCTCATTTCTCGGATTCGGCTACTTCGATCCGCTCCATGCCTTTGTCAGCGCGATTCTCTTCCAATTCATGCTTCTGGCGATGGTGGGGCGAGCGAGCCCGCTGCGGATGGTCGGCAGCCCTGACAGGCGCAACGATCCGAAGTGGCTCCGCGCCCAATGGGGGCAGCTCGGATTCGTGGCCCACGGCGCGACGGTCCTCGTAGCCGGGACCGTGATCTCGGTGATCGGGATGACGACCGTCTTCGTCCTGGAGGATCTGGCCTACCTCGAACTCTGCGCCGCGGATCTCAATGCCGTGCCTGGGCTCGTGCCGCTGATCGCGCACGACCGCGGAACGTTTGGAGGGATGCTGATGGTGGCGGGGCTGACGATGCTGCTGGCCTCGCTGTGGGGATTCCAGCGGGGCGCGGCCTGGCTGTGGTGGACGATGCTCACCGCAGGGTCGGTCGGCTACGCGACCGCGATCGCGGTCCACCATGCCGTCGGGTACGTCGACTTGCGGCACCTGGCCCCGGCCTGGGGCGGGCTTGCCGCTATCTGGCTCGCTGCAATGGCCAGTCGCGGCTATCTTTGCGACCCCGGGCACGATGATGGACTGGGCAATCGGTTGAGCGACAACTGACGGAGCGGCCGGGTCGCCTCACCACTGGAGGCCGAACTTCGCCCCGTCTCCCTGGCGGCGGATGCCACCCTTGAGCGGGACGTTCGATTTCTTCACTGGCGGCAGCGCGGCCTCTTCGACCTCGGGTTCCTCGGGCTGGCCAGCCGGGCCACCCTTTCCGGCTGGCGGCGCCGGCGGCGTGGCAAGGGCCTTGATCGAGAGGGAAATCCGCTGTTCGCCGGGATCGCAGGAGAGCACCTTGCACTCTACTGCTTCCCCCTCGCGGACGACGCTCGACACGCTCTGGACATGACGATGAGCCAGTTCCGAGACGTGGACGAGCCCTTCCACACCCGGCTCGAGCCTCACGAAGGCTCCGAACTGGGCGATGCGGCTGACGGTGCCCCGCACCGCGGCACCGATGTGATACTTCTCGGCGGCGTTCTTCCAGGGGCTCTCCACGGTGTCGCGAATCGAGAGGCCGATCTTGCCGGTCTGGCGATCGACGTTCTTCACCGCGACGCGCACCTTCTGGCCGACTTCGAGAACGTCGGTCGGGGTCTTCACCCGATCCCACGACATCTGGCTGACATGGACGAGGCCATCAACGCCGTTGCCGACGTCGACGAAGGCGCCGAAGTCGCGCACCGATCGGACGATGCCATCGAGGAGATCACCGATCTCGAGCGTTTCGAGCATCTTGGTGCGGGCATCGGCCGCCTGGCGTTCGAGCACCGCACGGCGCGAGAGCACGAGCCGCCGTGCGGCCGGGACGATCTCGGTCACGAGGGCCTCGACGGTCTGCCCGACGAGCTCCTCGAGGTTTTCCATGCGCCAGTTGCTGACGAGGCTCGCCGGCATGAAGCCACGGAGCCCGGCGACGTCGCACTCGACGCCCCCCTTGTTCGCGGCGGTGACTTTCGCGGCGACGATCATTCCCGCTTCAAGCTGCGACCAGTCTTCGACGTCGATCGCCCGGTTGGCAGGCGCCACGTTGTAGAGGCCATCCTCCTCGTTGAAGCCGCCAACCGAAAGTTCGAGTACCTGACCGATCTCAGGATTGCCCCCTTCGAGGCCGATGAGCTTGAGGGCCCCCTGCCGCCTGCCGCCGAGATCGACAAAGGCGGTGTCTGGGCTGACCGACACCACGGTGCCGGAGACACGGGAGCCAGGATCGAGCGTGGCAGCCGCCTTCGCCGTTGCGGCCGTGGCGAGGATCGAGTCGACCTCGATCCCTTCCAGGGCAGCCTGGAAATCCTCCTCGAGATCATCCTCGAGGTCGGCGCGGAGATTCGGAACGGCAACGCGCTTCGATGGTGGAATGACGTCAGTGAATGCAGAACTCGGGGCACGATCGCCGCGCCGCTCGCGCCGCGGACGGTCTCCGCCCTGATCGCTTCCCCGCCTCGGGCCTCCGCGCGAATCGCGCGGGGCATCACCGCCAGCCGCCGCGGCCCGAGCCTCGATCTCCGCCGCACTCACCACCGGTCCAAGGGGAGCCGTGGGAGCCGAGGGAGCCGAGCTTGCCGCAACGGCTTCCTGGCCTGGCGCGGCGTGCGAAACAGATCCAGTCGCTGCCGGCGCCTGGGGCGTTGCCGGCCGGACGGGCGGCAGCGGAGCGTCGCCGAGCACCGAAGAGGTGGCCGACGCAACGAACTGGTGACGGGGCGGAAGCTTTGGGGGCCGGACCCCAGGCCGTTGCGTGCCGATGGGAATCCGCCGCTTTTCGCCCCCACCTTCCGAGTCGCCAGCGGCCGCAGCCTCGGCAGCAGGCCCCTGATCCGTCGTCGGGGCTGGTGCATGGCCCAATTGGTCGGGGGAGGGCGTTTCCGGCGTCGGGGAGGGATCGGCGGTCATCGGCGGCACTCGTCGGAAGGAAAGAGGCCGACGAAACGGCGCCGGCCCCGAAAAGAGACGCCCGCAGAGGCAGCGGGCACGAGACGGAGTCAGGGGGGCAATGAGTGCGGGAAACAGGACTTGAACCTGCACGGTATTACTACCACCAGGCCCTCAACCTGGCGCGTCTGCCAATTCCGCCATTCCCGCAGCGGTACGAACAATCGAATCGATGGTTCCGCAGCAACAACACCTGCGAACCCCACCTGACTCCGCCGGTTATTCTGCGACCGTTTCTCCGCCAGTCAAGAACCCCTCGAGATTCAGCCTGACTGGCGACGTTCCGACGGTCTGGCCTCACGCAGTCTCGGCCGACCGGAACGGACGGGCCAAAGCCGGAACGGCCACCAAAGCCGCCGAAAGGGCCAGCGACCAAGCGATGTCCCCCACCGGAGTCCAGCGGTAGAAGGGGAGCGCGGCAAGATAGCACTCGATCAGGCCCGCGGGAGTGTGGGCGTAGTCGGTGGTCAGCCACCAATGGGCAAGATTCGTGGTGAGATAGAACACCAGGGATCCGGCCAGAGCCCCGCCAAGGGCACCGAGCCCACGGTGGCGGCGTACCAAGCCGCCCATGAAGATGGGCCAGGTGAAAGCGGCGTAAATGATCGCTGCCATCGTCCAACTGCCGTAGCTTCCGCCACCGGGCAGGGCGAAGTTGCTCGCCGCGAGGGCCACAGCGGGAACAGACGCCGCGGCAAACCGATTTGCAAACAGTGCTCCAGCGCACAGACCGATCCCGATCAGGGGAGAAACCCCGTACACGGGTTGCCAGAGGCGGCCGAGAATGCCGATCCCGACAAGTACGACCCAGGCAAGACAGAGAAATCCGAACGGGAGATCGCGGGGATCAAGCCTCTGGGGATGAAGACCGATCGGACTCCCGCCCGGCCCCGATTGGGCCGCCTGGGAAACGCTTTCTGGCGAATGGCCCGGACTGTTCATGCTCGACGACCCCGGAGGATTTCTCACCGAATCCGATCACGCCCCGATAGACTATCACGAATCGATACACTAGCGGTTTTCGGCCGGTGGGCAAGCCGAAGCGATGGCCGCCCCCTCCGAATCGGCCCCCCTTTCTCCGCTCACGCCATGGTCGCCAGTCCCCTTCAACCGCGATCTTCTGCGGGAACGTCTCCCTCCGGGGCCGCCGGCAACGGGTGTGGTTCGATCGTGGTGGCGCGTGACTCCAGCGGCGTGGTCACGCTCGAAGTCATCGCCGGGAGCAGGAGCCAGAACGTCATCGATGGCCAGTTCCTCAGGGATCTGCGCCAGTCGCTCGACGCGCTCGAGGCCGGCCCGCCTCCCCGGGCCGTCGTGGTCTGTTCCGGGCGGCCTGGGTCGTTCTTCGCCGGGGCTGACATCGATCGGCTGGAGGCGATCCTCGGAGCCGAGGCAGCCGTGATCGAGCAGGCCTGTGCCGATGGGCGTCAGCTCTATGGCCGCCTCTCCTCCAATCCGTGGCCGACCGTCGCCGTCATCGACGGCGTCTGTCTGGGGGGAGGGCTGGAGATTGCCCTCGCCTGCGATTACCGGGTGGCGACTTCCGCCGAGACCACGGTGCTGGGATTCCCAGAGGTAAAGCTCGGTCTGTTGCCCGGGTGGGGAGGGACGGTGCGGCTCCCTCGGCTGATCGGCCCGGGGCCGGCCGTGGAAATGATCGCCGCCGGCGAGACGATGAGCGGGGCCGCCGCCGCGCGCTTGGGGCTGGTTGATG
>CAJAYZ010000870.1 GCA_903949225.1 uncultured Planctomycetaceae bacterium | reverse complement strand
CGTTTCTCCAGGTGTTTGGCCGCCCCGATGGTCAGAGCGTTTGCGAGTGCGAGCGGGTGCAGTCGTCGAGTCTCTCTCAGAGCCTCCACCTCCTTTCGGCAACCGACATCAAGGGGAAGCTCTCCGCCGATGGCGGCCGGGCAGACCGGCTCTCGAAGGACGAGCGCCCCGATCCCGAGAAGATCCGCGAGGTGTTCCTCGCCACGTTCGCCCGCCTTCCCACCGACGCCGAGATGGCGCAGGCCGTCGGAGTGATCGCCGAGCCGCGGACCTCGCCCGAAGGGCAACCGCTCCCCGATCCCCAGGCCCGGCGCGAGAACCTCGAGGATCTCCTCTGGGCGCTGCTCAATGCCAAAGAGTTCCTCTTCAATCACTAGTCGCCAGTTGTTTCAGGAGCCTCTCGATGCCTCACCCACAGTCGGGTCGCCGGATTGATTGCCGCTCGCTGGGCATCTGGGTCCTCGCCCTGTCGATGGCGGCCGTCTCCGTTGCCGATCTCCGCGCCCAGTCAGTCTGCCTGCCTCTGCCGCGCCTGCTCACCCTCGTGCCGGCAGGCGCCCAGAAGCCGGGCGGGCAGGGGGCAACGACGGTCGAGGTGAAGGTGTCGGGCGAGCTCCTCGACGGCTGGGAGGCTGGCGGCGAGGCGGTCGCTCCGCAACTCCTCTTCTCCCATCCCGGCATCACCGCCACGCCCATCCTCTCGGCCGAGGGAAAGCCGGAGAAGGATCGATTCCTGGTGACCATCGCCGCTGACGTGCCACCGGGGCTCCACGATGCCCGAATGATGACGGCGCTCGGCGTGTCGTCGCCGCGCGTGTTCACGATCGGAACGCACCCTGAGGCGCTCCGCACCGCGGCCAACACGACCCCGGCCCAGGCCTTCCCGCTCGCGCCGGGCATGGTCTGCAATGCCCAGGCGACCGCACAGGCGGCCGATTACTACCGGCTCGAGCTCCAGAAGGGACAGCGAGTCGTCGTCGACTGTGCCGCGCGGGGGATCGAGTCGAAGCTCCGCCCCGTCCTCATCCTTGCCGATGCCACCGGCGCCGATCTCGTCGCCGAGCGCCGTGGCGGCCTCCTCGACTTCACCGCCCCGGCCACCGCGACGTATCTCGTCAAGCTCCACGATCTCTCGTTTCAGGGGGGCCCCGAGTGCTTCTACCGGCTCCTCACCCATGATCTCCCCGCCGGCGCTCCGCTTCCGGAGCGGCAGGCAGCCGTCGCCCCGGTCCTCACCTTCTCCTGGCCTCCCCCGGGGCTGCCGGCGAAGCCCACCACCGACGAGATCGAAGGGGCCGATCCGAAGGTGGCGCAGCAGGTGACGCTGCCGCTCGATCTCGGCGGGCGATTCTTCCCGGCGGCCGACGTCGACAGCTTCGAGTTCGAGGCCACGGCGGGGGAGGTGTGGTGGATCGAGGTCGCCTCCGAACGGATCGGCGCACCGACCAATCCCGCCGTCGTCGTCCAGCGCCGCCTGCCGGCGGGCCCCGATGGAGCCCCCGGGGCCTTTGAGGACGTGACGGAGCTGGCCGACATTCCCGCCCCGATCAAGCCGTCGACAAACCACTACGCCTACGACGGCCCTCCGTACGAAGCCGGCTCGGCTGATTGCCTCGGCCGGCTCGAAATCAAGGAGACGGGCACCCACCGCCTCCAGATTCGTGACCTCTTCGGCGGCACCCGCGATGAACCGCTGGCGTTCTACCGGCTCGTGATCCGCAAGGCCCGGCCCGATTTCGCCCTCGTCTGTTGGCCGCTCCACATGGAGCTCCGCAACGGCGACCGGGCGGCCCTCTCCAAGCCGATGGCACTCCGGAGTGGCGGCTCGGTGTGCCTCGAGGTGGCGGCGATCCGCCGCGATGGCTTCGACGGCCCGATCGAACTGGCCGTGACCGGCCTGCCGGAAGGGGTGAGCGCCACCGGCCTGCGGATTCCGGCCGGCGCCACCCGCGGACAGATCCTCGTCACCGCGGCCGAATCTCTTCCGCGGAACCTGGCCTCCATCGCCATCAGCGGCCGAGGCACAGCCGACGGCGCGGCGATCGAGCGCCCTTGCCGGCTTGCCGGCCAATGCTGGCCGATCCGCGATGGATGGTCGGAGATTCCCTTCCCGCGGCTCCTTGCCGACACGACCCTCTCGACCGGTGGCAGCGAGCCTGCTCCCCTCACGCTCCGTACGACCGGGGCTGGCGTTTCTGCGGCGGCCCCCCTGGAAGCTGTCGAAGGGACGGCGATTGACCTGCCGCTCGAACTCGTCAAGCGCGCCGAAGTGCAGGGGGCGACGTTCCAAATGCGCGTCATCGGCCCCGGCTTCGATCAGATCCCCGGCTTCGAGTTCGATGTCGCCGCACCGAAGCCCCTCGCCATCGATCTTGCCAAGCTGAAGATTCCGCCGGGCGACCATGCCTTCGCGCTGGTCACGAGCGCTGTGACGAAGTACGTCCCGGTGGTGGCTGGCCAGGCCACGCCCCCCGCCCCCACCGACATCGCCGAAATCCTCGTCTCGACGCCGATCCATGTGCGGGTGACTCCCGCCGCCAAGGAGGCCACGCCATGAGCCTGTTTTCCGCCACTTGCCCCGGTCCATTCGGACGGATGCCGCTGCCGCACGCCGGCGCGATGGGGCGCCGCGAGCTGCTCCGCGTCGGCATGGCCGGCCTGGGCGGGCTCTCGCTCCCCGGCATCCTCCGGGCCAGGGCCGAGGCTCCGGCTGCCGGCAAGCAGCCAACCGCCGTGATCATGGTCTGGCTCCCAGGCGGTGCCTCCCACATCGACACCTACGACCCCAAGCCGGGGATCTCGAGCGAGTACCGCGGCCCGTTCCAGACGATCCAGACAAAAGTCCCCGGGGTGCAATTCACGGAGCTCCTCCCCCGACAGGCGCGGATCGCCGACAAGTTCACCGTGCTGCGCTCGATGCAGCAGACGGCCGGCGGCCATCCGGCCGGTTCGATGCAGATGCTCTCCGGCGATCCCGACACGCGCGACAAGCCGAAGCCGAAGTTCCCCGACTGGATGACGGTGGCCAACTACCTCCGCGCCAAGGAGGGGCCGCGCGACAACCCGCTCCCCCGTTACGTCGGCGTCAGTCCGCCGCTGGAATACAACGGGCCGGCCTACCTCGGCGACGCCTACCAGCCGTTCGTCGTCTCCGGCGATCCGAATCAGCCGAGCTTCACGGTGCCCCACATCGGCACCGCCAGTGGCCGCGACGGCGCCCG
>CAJAYZ010000869.1 GCA_903949225.1 uncultured Planctomycetaceae bacterium | reverse complement strand
GTGGGCAAGCGCCGCGGCAGCCGCTTCGATCCGCCGGGGATCGCTATCGATTGCATGGGCCTCCGTGAGCAGCCAAGCGTAGCTGCCCAGTTGCCACGGCTCGAAGACCACCCCGAGGTCCGGTTGGTCGGCCTGGGGAAGGGGAAGCTTCGTGACGGGATCGAACCATTGCGGGAGGAGGTGGTCGTTGGCGACGGCCAGTGCGACGAGGCCATCGGTGCCGACAAGCGCGATCCCACCGATGGCCGGATCGATCTCGTCGCGGTCAAGCGTCTGCCAGATCCTCGCAGTCTCGATCGCGAACATGAGGGACTGCCAGGCCATCTCCTTGTCTCCGACATGGGGCGGGAGGCTGGTGCCGTGGCGGATGAGCCCCGAGTTCGGATCGTAGAACAGCCGTAGGCCGCGGAGCTTCGCGCGGAGAAACGCGTGCCTGTCGGCGTCGGGATCGATCCGGTCGTGCCCGAGCCAGCAGGCCAGTCCGTTGTGACAGGTGGAGAAGTCCCAGCCGTCGGCGACGCGGGCCCGATCGCGGGCCGGATCGCAGGACGAAGCGAGCGCGTAGTCGGTGGCGACCCGGAGCGAGGTCACCGTGTCCTCGGGAAAGAGAGGCGCGTCGCTCCAGGGGGCGTCGCCGAGCGGGACGTCATCCCAGACGATGCCGCGACGGCGGAGATCGACATCGACACCGGCGGCGATCGTCCGCCACGACGCCGGCCGGCCCGTGATGCGGTCGACGAGGGGGGGCGCAGTCGACGGGTGAAGCGACGCAAACGACGCCACGAGCCGGGAGAGCGCTTGCGGAGGCGTCGGCTCCGGCGTCCGCGCGGCATGGATCCACACGTCCCAGACGATGTCGCCGGCGGCCAACTCATGGAAGTTTCTCTTCACAACCCGCAAGCCCAGCCCTGTCTGGCCGCGGGTGGGATCGGCGAACGCCGCGACCCGGCAATCGCGGAAGCGATAGAGATTTCGTGGTGACATCCAATCGAGCGCAGCGGCGTTGACGAAGATGGCCGCCTCGCTGCCATCCTCCCAAAGGTAGGCTGCGGGGAACGAGTTGCCCCACTGCCTCTCGGCTGGCCCCTGATCGATGCTTCCCGGGCCCTGTCCAAGGGTGACTTTGACGGAAGGCTTGTTCATCCACAGGCCGAATTGGGGTTCGAGGTCGCGGAGCACGATCGGGCGGTCGAGCCGGCAGGTGATGACCAACCGCACGAGTGTTGTCTGGTCATCGACCTCGAGGCGCGCGTCCCAGGGATAGCCTTGGTCGGGATGTTGCCCGGAAAGGAGAATCACCACGCGCGACGGCGATTGCTCGACGACCGTCCAGCCTTCGGGGCGGAGATCGAAATCGGCGCCTTCGACGAGCGGCCTGAGACCGTCGAAGAGCGGTCGCCACGGCGGGGCGTCGGTCGCGTCGTCGCGGACCGAGGTAAGGATTCCGATCCGTCCGTCGCCGTCGCGGAGGCACGACCATCGCTGGGTCGCGTTGGCGACGTCGAGTCGATCGGGTGTGACCGTCAGGTCGACCGCCCGGGAGTCGGCCTGCCACGCCAGGGAAACGATCGCGATCGCGAGCCAGGTGATCCGATGGAGCATGGCCACCGTCAACACGTTCCCACGACGTCGCCGGGCCGCGGTCGAGCGGAGAACGCTACCCGCCAGCGGGATAGAGCGGGCCGGGAGCGGGAGACGGCGGGCCGGCTTAAGAAGACAGCGGGGAACCATCGAGGTGCCTTCCGTGGCGGGTGGGGGGAGGGTCAAGCCGATCATAGCGATCGGTTATCTTGGGGGGCCTGGAACGCTCCCCCTCAGGGGTGAAGACGGCGGAAGTGGCGGTGGAGCGGGGGATCGGCGGTGTAAGATGGGGGCCCGATGAACGCCGACTCCACCACCGCTCCGCCTCCCCTTACGTCCGCCCCCGCCGCCCGACCGCGGCGCAGGGGCTGGCTGGCTTGGGGCTTCTGGTTGCTCCTCGGTGGCGGCCACGCCGGCGCCGGCTGGCACGACCCGACGCTCCTCGAGAAAGGGCGGGCGCTGATCGAGCCGAAGGCCCCTGTTCCCAAGGCGCTTCCGCCCCGGATCGTGCCGGTGTCAGCCGTCGAGGCCCACCAGGGAGACATGGAGCTGTTTCTCAACGGGCTGGGAACGGTGGCGGCGTTCAACACCGTCACGGTCCGCAGCCGGGTCGATGGCGAATTGGTGCGGGTCGCCTTCACCGAAGGGCAGGTGATCGCGGCCGGAGATCTGTTGGCCGAGGTCGATCAACGGTTCTACGAGGTGCAGCTGCGGCAGGCCGAGGCGCAACTCGCCCGCGATGAGGCCGCCCACCGCGCTGTGGAGCTCGATCTCGAACGATCCGAGTCGCTCGCCGACCTCCGCCAGGTGACCGAGCAGCAGATCGACACGCAGCGGGCTCTCGTCCGCCAGGCCGAGGCCGCGATGCAGATCGATCGGGCGCTGATCGACAACGTCAAGCTCCAGCTCGACTACTGCCGGATCGAGGCGCCGATCGACGGCCGGATCGGCCTGCGGCTGGTCGATGCCGGCAACCTCGTGCGGGCCAACGACCCGGCCGGAATCGCCGTCATCGCGCAGATCCACCCCATTGCCGTGACGTTCACGATCCCCCAGGACGAAATCATCCGTGTCCAGCGGGCCCTCGCCGTGAAGGGGGGGCTTCCAGTCGAGGCTTTCAACCGCGACTTCCAAACGCGTCTCGCTGCCGGGTCGCTGTCGGCGATCGACAACCAAGTCGATCCGTCGACCGGGACAGTCAAGCTCAAGGCGGTCTTCCCCAACGAAGACGACACCCTCTTCCCCAACCAATTCGTCAACGCCCGGCTCCTCGTCGAGACGCTGCGGGATGCGACGATCATCCCGCTGGCGGCGCTCCAGCGCGGGCCGGAATCGACGTTCGTGTGGGTCGTGCAGGCAGACTCGACCGTCGGTGTCCGCCCCGTTCAGGCGGGGCCTTCCCAGGCGGATCAGGTGGCCATCACCAGCGGCCTGGAGCCGGGGGAGCTCGTCGTCACCGACGGGATCGACAAGCTCGCTCCGCAGGCGAAGGTTGCCGTCCGCGGGATGGCTCCGCCGGCGGAGGAAGGAAAGAACCGATCGGCTACCAGCCCGACGGATACCAGCCCGACGGATGCCAGGGGCTTGGAGCCGAACGACGGGGCGCCCCGCAAGCGTCCGGCAGGACGTGGCGCGGACGTCTCCTCGTCGCGGCCGTGACGAGCCTTGTTTGTTTTCTCGTTTGGTTTGTTCATACGATCCCGAAGGTTTGAGCCTCGTCATGACCAACTCGCTCCCCGAGATGCCCGCGCACTATCGCCCCGACATCGACGGTTTGCGGGCCGTCGCCGTCTTAGCCGTGCTCGTCTTTCATTTGGGAGGCGCGCTGTCCGGCGGTTTTGTGGGCGTCGACGTGTTCTTCGTCATCTCGGGATTCCTCATCACAGGCATCCTCGCCAGGGAGGTGGAGCAGGGGACGTTTTCGCTGCGCAAGTTCTGGACGCGTCGCTTGCGCCGCATTGCCCCGGCTTCGCTTATCGTCACGGTCGTGACGCTCCTCGCTGGCCTGTTCATCCTCATGCCGAACGATCTTGTGCCGTTGGCCAAGGCAACGATCGCCCAGCAGACGATGCTCACGAACGTCTACGAGTGGCGCAACATGGGTTACTTCGATACCCATCGTCCGCGGCCTCTGCTCCACATGTGGTCGCTGGCCGTCGAGGAGCAGTTTTATCTCTTCTATCCG
>CAJAYZ010000868.1 GCA_903949225.1 uncultured Planctomycetaceae bacterium | reverse complement strand
CTCGCAGACGGCCATCTCGAGCCACTTGTCTGCCGGTTTGTCGGCGAAGAAATGCCTCACCCGCCGGTCGAACTCACCATAGGCCTCCTCCCACGTCGCGTGCCGGGCGTAGAGGTTCATCTCGGCCATCCCGGCGGCGCCGTTGAAGCGTTCACGGAATCCCGACCGCGCGAGATCGCGCGGCGACGAGATGCCGTGGAGCCGCTCGTAGTGCGCGGTGATTGATCGCACCCAGTCGGTCGTGGGGCGGGTGGTGTAGATGAAGCGTGCGTTGGGGAACGTCGTGTAGAGGTGCTCGAACCGCCACGAGACGACGATGTCGGAGAATCCGTCGAAGAGGAAGAGATCGCTCTCGGAGAGCAGCGTCTCCGTAGCGCGATTGAGCCAGTGAACCGTCCGCAGTCCGAGGGCTTCGAGGGCCTCGTCGAGGGAGCTCGTGGCCGTCTTGCTCAAACCGATGCAGAACACCTTGGGGGCAGCGTAGTCCGGGTAGGCCGCGTCGGCCCGGCGGGCACAGATCTCCGCCATCCCCGCGACCATCTCCCCCGCCACGCCTCGGCTTCGCAGCCCGGCGACGATCCGCCCGGCCTCCTCATGGTCGCCGAGCGCCAGACGCAGCTGGCCATGGAGGATGGCCGCCCCCTGCTCCTCGTCGGTCCGCTGTCTCGCCAACGCGGAAAGGCGTTCCAGGAGGACGATGCGCGGATGGTCGCTGGAACAGAACTGAACCGCCTGGAAGGTCGTCTTCAGCTCCTGCACCGACCATGTGCCGCCGCCGGCATCCTCCATGACGACCGACTCCACCAGCCCTCGTCCCTCCCGGAGCCGACCGGATCTGGCCATCACCATCGCCCGCGTCACACGGCACCAGCGATCGGACGGCGCGATCGCGGCAATCCTGTCGAGGAGCGCGAGCTTCCGGGCCGCCGGCCAAGGGAACGCAAGCGTGCCGTAGAGCTGGATCAACGGCTTGGCGTCCCCGGGAGACTGCCCCGCTTCTGCTTCGTAGGCCGCCTCCGCCTCCTCACGTCTCCCCAGCCGCGCCAGGGCCCGGCAGCGCGCGAGGCGCCAAAACGGTGGCGATCGAGACGGAAACCCTGCCAGACATTCCTCGAAGCGATCGAGAGCGGTCTGCCATTGGCCCGACTGCATGGCCACCATCGCGAGCCCGGCGAGACCGGCAGGCCGGTCGGGATGACGAGCCTGGAGATCGCGGTAGGCCTCCTCGGCCGCAGCCAGCTGTCCCTGTTCGAGGAGGGCGCGGGCGTGAGCGTCGAAAGCGTTCCCGGCCGCCGGCGAATCCTTGCCGCGGCCCACGGCTCCCCCGTCATGCGCCATGGTCATGCCTCGTTTGCGACAGGCCAGCAAAGAAATCCTCCGGGCATTCGAGCAAGCCGAGCGCGAGCAGCTGGCGGCTCGATTCGTAGCGCACCGTCGTCGGGCCCATGAAGGCGCGAGCCTCGTCGCCACGCCGGCCGGGCATCGAGTCGGCAAGATGACGACGAACACATCCCGGTCGGCGGTCGCCGATTGCGTCCATGGTCCACGTTGCCGGAGCCCCTGCCAGCTTGAAGTGCAACAACACCCCCGTCACGTCGGCAAGCTCGCAGGGCGTCGTCCGATGGCTGCTCGAGAGGAAGCGGATCGACCGCCCTCCACGGATGATCGGCGTCTTCGTCAGGTCGCAGGTGGTCCCCGCGAGCCGACGAATCCCGCCACTCATCTGCCGATACGGGCACTCCACCGCCCCGAACGGATGGTGCGTGGCGTCGAACAAGGGAAAGAGGGGGAGCGGATCGTCGCCGGGCCGACAGTCGGGCCGATGATCCGCGGTCGGCCCGTGCATGTCGAGCATGAACGCCCGCAGCGCCTCCTGCCCCCGGCGTTCCATGAAATCGAGGAGCGGCCGCAGGCCGTGGTCCTCGATCCCCGGAACCACAAGCAACTCGTCGACGTCGACGTACAGACACCAGTGCCCGGCGCCGTGGCGATCGACGAGTTCGTTGATCCAACGCATCCCCGACATCGCCGCGGCGTAGCTTGCGGAGGTCGGGAAGAGATGGACATCAGGCTGTCCGAGGAGATGCTCGGCGCCGCCGTCGGTCGAGCCGTTGTCGACCACGAAGAATCGATCGACCCCCAGCTTGCGGTAGGTCGCGAGAAACCAGGGAAGCCTCCAGGCCTCGTCGCGGATCACCGTGAACAAGAGCACCTCGCCCGGCCCTGGTTCGATCGGCCGGTCGCCGAGCGGCTCGAGCGTGCCAGGCGGCGCCTGGATCGCGGGCAGGTAGTGGCCGCGTTCGATCGTTTGCCAGATCTCCTTCGCTCCCGCCACGTCCCCGGCTCTGGCCAGTCGCCACGCCTTCAGTTTCGCGACGTCGGTATTCGTGATCCGCGCCTGGGGCAAGCGATCGATGACGCGGATGGCGTCGTCGTCCCGCGATGCCATGCAATAGCCCTCGGCGAGAGCGGCACGGGCCCGGAGGCTGTGGGGAAATCGTCCCACGAGGCTTTCGCACAGGGCCACGGCCCGATCGAGGTGGCTCGGCTCGCAGGTGTAGCCGGCGGCCCGAACGAGGAACAGCGCCTCGCGAAGCCTGACTGCGAGATCGTCCGGCGCCGAGGTGGTGATCTCCCTGAAGACATCGAGCGCCGCAGGCCAATCGAAGCTGGCCGCGTGGATGTCGGCCAGGATGCTTCGATACCAGGGCGTGAGCGATCCGTCACCGGCGGCGTCGAACACCCTCCGCGCCGCTGCGACGTCGACCACGTCGATCAGCGCTCGCACGCAGCCCGCCCGCGCCGTGAGATTCCCGGGCGCTCGCTCGAGCGCCGCCTGCCAGCGATCGCAGGCCACGCGATGCTGCCCCGCCTCGGCGGCCAGCCGTGCTCGCGCGCTGAGGATCGACACCTCCTCCGGCCAACGGCCGGCCGCCTCCTCGAGGAGGGCTTCGGCCTCGTCGAAGCGACCGAGCTTGACGAGCGATTCGGCCATCCCGAGGCGTGCTTCCGAGGCCTCGGGAAATCGCTCGGCCACGTCGCTCCAAGCCTCGAGCGCGGCCTGCCATGTCTGATGTGCTAGGAGCACTCGAGCGCTTCCGGCATGCCCGTGCTGCATGTTCGGAAACCGGGCGGCGAGTTCCCGGTAGAGGGCGTCGGCCTCGTCGACCCGCTCGAGCCTGAAGAGGATGTTGGCAAGCGCCAGAAACACCCGCAGCGGTGGCTGGGGCATGTCGGCCATGGCCTGACGGAAATGGAGAATGGCGCCGTCGTCGTCCCCCCGGGCCAGACAATCCATCCCTTCCTGGATGAGGTTCGGCCCCGGCGCGGCGG
>CAJAYZ010000867.1 GCA_903949225.1 uncultured Planctomycetaceae bacterium | reverse complement strand
GTATCGCAACCTCGTCGTCGCCCGACTCGTTCGCGAGACTCTCGAGAAGCTCGATCCCCAATTCCCCCCCATCGATCCCACCCTTCTCTCCCGGCTCACCTGAGCGGGGAGCCGGCGGCGGCTGGCCGGGCGCCGATACCTCTCTGTCTTTCACCTTCTCGAGGCCCCCATGAACGGCGTCCCCATTCTCGATCTCGACACTTGCCTGGTGCGGCAGCGCCGACTCCGTGAACGCCTCGCCGGTCCGGCGCCCGATCTGATCGTCCTCACCTCTCCCGAGCACGTGCAATACCTCACCGGCCACCGCTGGGACTACCGCTGGGCCAGGGCCCCGTTGGCGGCGATCGACGGGGCGGGAAACCTGCTCCTCGTCTGCCCCGACAAAGTCGTCGATGCCGCCGCGGCAGACGATGTTCGCACCTACGAGAGCAAGTGGCGATCGACGCTCCGGATCGACCAGCGGCAGGCGTCGGCGGCCGTGCTCGCCGGTTGGCTCGCAGGCCGGGCGGCGCCGGGCCGCGTCGCCGTCGAGTTCTCGGCCTGCTGTCCCCATGTCACCCGCCTCTTCCCTGAAGCGGAGCTGATTGATGTTGATCCGCTGCTCTGGGATCTCCGCCGCCGCAAGGACGCCGACGAACTCGGCCTCCTCCGCCGGGCGATCAACGCCACCGGCGCGATGTACCGCACCGCCCGCGCGATGATCGAGCCTGGCGTGAGCGAGTTGGCCGTCTTCTCGGCACTCCAGGCGGCGGCGGTCGAGGCGTGCGGCGAAATGCTCACCGACACGGGGAACGACTACGCTTCCGGCGTGCGCGGAGGCTCTCCCCGGGCGCGTGGCGCTCGTGCCGGCGAGCTCTACATCCTCGATCTTGGCCCGGCCTATCGGGGCTACTTCTCGGACAACGCCAGGACGGTGTCGGTCGATCGGCGGCCGACCGACGCCCAGACGGCTGCATGTGAGCGGGTCTGTGGGGCTTTTGAGATCGTTGAGCGGATGGGGCGTCCCGGCGTCCGTTGCCGCGACATCTACGCCGAGGTCCACGCCTGGCTCAACGGTGTGCCGTCACTCGGATCCTGGAACAGCCATCTCGGCCATGGCATCGGGCTGTTCGTCCACGAGACGCCCCACCTCAATCCCTCTTGGGACGACACCCTCGAGGAGGGGGACGTGATCGCGGTCGAGCCCGCGCTCTACGGCCCCGATCTCGGCGTCGGCATCCGGATCGAGAACGACTACCTCGTCACCGCCGCCGGCCTGGAAAACCTCTCGCCCTTCCCCCTCGGGCTCGTCGGCTGATCGGTCGGCCTTGGCCCCGAGTTATCGGCGGCAGGATCGAGGACAACGCATCAACGCTGCCTGACGGTGGCCGGCTCGGTTGCGAGGGCCGACGGAGTCACCGTGACGGAGTCGTCGGCCGGCACGATCTTACGATCCTCGCCGTCACCGCACCACGCCGCGCCCCGGTAGGGAATCGTCCCGGTGCCAGTGCAGACGGCGACGATCTCGAGTTCCACGCAACCGCCGGCGGGAAGCTCGGCGAGTCGGTCAAACATCACCGATCCATCGGCGGAGAAGTGGCCATTGCGCCCCCGGATGCCGAGCGGTTCGAGCCCGGCCCCGAAGTGGACCACGGGGGTCACCGAGCTGACCGGAGCGGTGCCGGTGTTTCGGATCGTGAGTTGGAGCGTGACCCGTTCCCCAAGGGAGGTCGTTTCCTCCGGGCATTCCACCGTCACCTCGATGCTGGCCGGCGCCGCCTCAAGAGCCTCAGCTTCCGAGGCACCTTCCGGCAGATCGACGTCCAGCGGTGCCGGTTCGGTTGTGCTGTCGGCCATCGCGGCGGGCATCTCAGCGTTCTCGGGGTTGTCCTCGGCATGGTTCCCGGAGGTGAGCGTCGTGCCGTCGTCAGCAGACTGCGGGAGTGCAGGCGGGGCGGCGACGATCGCCAGGGAGTTGCCTGACTCGGCCTTGGTGCCGGCGTCGAGCGGCCGCGTTCCGATCGACTTGGTGGCCAGGGCTCGGGGAGCCGCTGGGCCGTTGGCCTGGCTGGCAGCGGAGCGACGGGGGGCCGCTTCCGACTCAGGGAGGAGCCCGAACGGACGCGGCATGTTTGCCAGGGCCGTGCCGAGCGCATCACGGATCGGGCGGCGGACACTCGGCGCCGCTGGCTGGCGGGCGGGCTGACGTGTCGCAGGCCGCTTGGCCACGGCGGCGCTCGGCAGCCCGGCGGCAGGCATCGATTCGGCCACAGGCGCGGGCATCACCGACTCTTCGACGGTGGTTGCCACCAGCGCCGGCTCGTCAGGGGATGCGCTCGCGCTGACAGCGTCGACCCCCTCTTTGATCGGCTCGGCGTCTGTGGCAGGGGAGCCAATGGTCGCCCCCCCTTCTCCGTCGACGACCGCGAGGTGGTCCTGGTCGATTTCGGCATCAGTGACGAGCGTGGGCTCGTCGTGCATCGGAACGGTCGGCTCCGATGAGCCCTCGTCGCCGATCGTCCCTGCCGCTTCCGGCGAAGCGAGCGCGACGTCGCCCTCGGTCGTCGTGGGGGCCTGAGGTGCCTCGCCGGCGTCGTCACTGGCAACGGTGTCGTGCTCGGCCGGGGCAGGCTGTGTTGGTGCCATCGTCGCCGGGGTGGAATCCGCGGCCACGCTCGGGAGGCTGGCGGCGGCAGGCGCGGGCGCGGCAACGCGACGTTGCGGCGCGCGATTGGCGTGCATCGACGGGCGCGGAGCCGGCACCAGACCGAGCGCCCTCGGCATCTGTTCCAGCCGTGCCTGCAACCGATCGAGCGGCGTCATCGGCTGTTGGGGGGCGTGTGACGCACCCTTCCGCTGGCTGCCGCCGTTGCGGCGGCTTTGAGCGTGTTGCGGGGTGCGGGCCAGCTGGGGGGCCGGCGTCGCGGTCAGATCCGCGGCGGGAGGCGTGGCGAGGTCAGCCGCCGGCGTTGCAGTGGAGTCGATGGTTGTCGTCGTGCTGTCGACCGCGGCGACGGGATCTGCGGAGGCCACGACGTCGGTGGAGGCCTCCGGCTCGGCTGCGACTGAGGCCGGACAGGCTCCGGTGGCATCAGCCCCGGTGCCTTCCTCGGCATCGACGAGATGATCGGTGGCAT
>CAJAYZ010000866.1 GCA_903949225.1 uncultured Planctomycetaceae bacterium | reverse complement strand
TGGAGGCGATTCTCGCAAGCCCGAGCTACAGCCTGGCGCAGCACGACCGCCTCCTCATGGATCGCCCCGAGACCCGCGGTGTGCGGATGCTCCTCGAACTCCACAAACCGGAGCTTGCTCTCCAGGAACACCGGATCCATTCGACGGTGATCGTCTTCGGTGGCACGCAGATCGTCGAGCGTGGCGCCGCCCAGCGTCGGCTCACCGAGGCCCGGCGCGCCGCGCAGGGGAACCCTGAGTCTCCCAAGCTCAATCGCGACGTGGAACGGGCCGAGAAGCTCCTCAACCTCAGCCACTATTACGACGCGGCGAGGGAGTTCGCGAGGCTCGTTTCAATCGACAACCAGTGCGAAGACGCCCGTGATTTCGTGGTCGTCACCGGAGGCGGCCCGGGGATCATGGAAGCGGCCAACCGCGGCGCCTTCGACGTCGGCTGCCAGTCGATCGGCCTCAATATCAAGCTCCCCGCCGAGCAACAGCCCAACCCCTTCATCACGCCCGATCTCTGCTTCCAATTCAAGTACTTCGCGTTGCGGAAGTTCCACTTCATCCTCCGCGCGGCGGCGGTGGTGCTCTTCCCCGGCGGGTTCGGCACGCTCGACGAGATGTTCGAGACCCTCACCCTCCGCCAGACTCACCGCATGCAACCGGTGCCGATCATCCTCTTCGGGAGGGACTACTGGTCGAAGATCATCGATTTCCAGCAGATGGCGGAAGAGGGGGTGATCTCCGACGAGCACCTCGACCTTTTCTCTTGGGCCGAGACGCCAGAGGAAGCCTGGAAACAGATCGTCGACTTCCACAACGCCAAGCCGAAAGCCTAAAAGTACCCTTCATCATCCCCGGCTCACCGGAAGGCGCACCCGGAAGGTGCTCCCGACGCCGGGCGTGCTTTCGACGGCCACCGTGCCGCCGTGAGCCTGGACAATGTGCTTGACGATCGACAGTCCGAGGCCCGTGCCGCCGAGTTTTCGGCTGCGTCCCTTGTCGACGCGGTAGAAACGCTCGAAGAGACGTGGCAGATGCTCCGCCCCGATACCGGTGCCCCGGTCGCGGACCATCAACTCGAGCATCCCGTCCGCGGCGGGCGCTGCCCCCACAAGGATTTCGCCCCCCGGCTCGCTGTATTTCAGGGCGTTGTCCACCAGATTGATGAGGGCCTGCTCGAGAAGGGGGGCGTTAACCTCGGCCTCGAGCCCCGGCGGCGATTCGACGCGGATGACGATCGAGCGTTCTTCGGCACGGGGACCGCACTCGGCGATGACCGCCGAGAACACGTCGGCCACGCCGACCCGCTCCAACGGCAGGTCGCCCATCCCCTCGGCCTGCTCGATCCGTGACAGGGCGAGAAGATCCTCGATGATCGCCCCCAGCCTGTCCGCCTGACGCGCGATGATCTCGAGGAATCGCCGCCGATCGTCGGGATCGTCCACCCGCCCCTCGACCAAGGTCTCGACGAAGCCCTTGATCGAGGCGACCGGCGTCTTCAATTCGTGGGACACGTTGGCGACGAAGTCGCGACGGACATTCTCGAGGTGGCGGATGTCGGTGATGTCGTTGAGCACAATCACAGCGCCACCCTCTCCTGACATTTCGCGCAGCGGTGTGCCCCGGACGCGGAGCGTCCGGTCGCGGGCCGCGCGGAGCACGAGATCATCCTCCAACGTCTCCCGGCAATCGATCGCCTGGAGTGCGAACTGGCGGAGATCGGCGTTCCTCACGACCTCCTGAATGGGCCGACCGAGCACACTTTGGGCATCGATCCCGAGGAGGTCGGCCGCCGCGCGGTTGATGCTCACGATCCTCTGACTGGCGTCGACTGCGAGCACCCCCTCGATCATGCTCCCCAGCACCGCCTCCTGCTGCGTCCCCTGGCGACCGATCGTCAGCCCCCTTTCAACCAACTGGCCACGGAGCGTCTCGATGGCTCCGGCAAGCTTCGAAACCTCCGCGACATCGGACGCCGGCAGGGGGACCTCGATGGCCCCGGCGGCTACCTGGGAGGCGGCATTCGCCAGATCTTCGAACGGCCCCGCCATCCGGCGGGCGAGGAGCCACCCGGCCAACAGCGCAGCGGCCGCCCCCACCAGCGCTCCCGTGACCAACCGTCTCTGGGCGAGGGCAAGCCCGGCATCGGCCGCTCTGGTGTTGCCGGTGACACGGACGATGGCCGTCGTCCTCCCAGCCCGCACGATCGGACTGACGACCGACACCGTCCGGCTGGCGGTCGACGCGTCGTAGCGCCCCGATGTCGAGCGGCGTCCGTCGAGCGCCTCGGCCAAAGCTCCGGCATCGAGCCCCTTCCCGTCGGCGCTCGGGGGCGTGCCTTGAGCCGCGGCTGCCGTCACGATTCTCTGTCCAACCGTATCGAAGACTTCGACGAACGACCCCGGGGCATTCCCGGTGCCGCGCGTGAACTCCGCGATCCACGACCGATCGGCGGCGGGGTCGTCGGGAAGAATGGCCGACAACCTGCCGGCTGTTTCGATCAATTGCTGCACCTGCATCGAGTCGGCCAGACGGGCCAGTTCCACGGAGGCGAGCCATTGGCAGCCAACCGACACGGCGGCCACGAGGAAACACCAAGCAGCGAACCATCGCCAGGCGAGTCGGGAACGCGGCATGGGGGCGAGTGCCCTGAGTCACGCACCGGGACGGGGCGTCCCGGAACGGAGGGCACCTCCGGAGAATGGCCGACCAAGGGGCCCTTCGGCCCGGCGCGTCGTCCGTACGACCAGGACGCCGCCGCAAGTGTCGCACAATCGGCACGGCCACGGAAAGGCGGCCGTTGATCAGGCGCGGAAACGGTATCCCACCCCCCGCACCGTCTCGATGTAGGAGGCGTGGGCGCCGAGTTTCTTTCGCAGGCCCGCCACCTGCACGTCGACCGATCGTTCCGTGACAGGGTAGTCCTCCCCCTTCACCGCATCGACGATCTGCGTGCGGGTGAACGCCCAACCGGGCTTCTTCGCGAGGAAGTGGAGGAGAGCAAACTCGGTGTAGGTCAGATCGACAACCTCCCCGGACAGATGCACCTCGTGCCGGCCGGGATGAATGACGAGGTCGTGGACCTCGACGGTCGACTCCAGATCCGCATTCCTCTCCGATTCCAGACGCCGCAGGAGGGCCTTGACCCGCGCGGAGAGGACCCTCGGACTGAATGGCTTGGTGATGTAGTCGTCGGCGCCACGCTCGAGCCCGGAGACGACATCGCGCTCCTCGCTCTTGGCGGTGAGCATGACGATCGGGATCTCGCGCGTCCGCGGATCCGCCTTGAGCCGACGACAGACCTCGAGGCCGTCGAGGCCGGGAAGCATCAAGTCGAGCACGATCAGATCGGGCGGATCGCGGCGGACGGCTTTGAGGGCCTCCTCGCCACTGACGACGCCGAGCACCTCATACCCATCTCGCGCGAGGTTGAAGCGGACCAGTTCGAGAAGATCCTCCTCATCGTCGACGACGAGGATTCGCGGGTGGCTCGCCGCGCTCCCGCTGCGACCTTTGAGTGGATGCTGCTTCACGCCGACACCCCCGTGATCCATGCCATCACCGGAAAGCCTAGAGGTCGACGCCCGGTCCTCCCGGCCACCGACAAAGTCGAATCCCAGAGGCATAGCATCACCGTTCCCTGGAAGCGTCGCCGCACAGCCTTTGATCAACTAACTTACGCTCCGATCGTGGTGACCCGGCGTTAGATTTCCGTGAGTAATCCGACCGTCAGGAGAGGAGCAGCTCGACATCCTCAGGCGTGAGGGTCGAGATCATGTTCTCGTCGGCACGGACGATCGATTCAGCAAGATCGCGCTTCCGGTCCTGGAGGGCGAGGATCTTCTCTTCGACGGTGTCCCGGGCGATGAGACGGTAGGCGAACACCGGCCGTGTCTGGCCGATGCGGTGGGCACGGTCGACGGCCTGGGCCTCGACGGCGGGGTTCCACCAGGGGTCAAGAATGTAAATGTAGTCTGCCGCGGTGAGGTTGAGCCCCTGGCCGCCCGCCTTGAGGCTGACGAGGAACAGCCGGCAGTCCGGATCCTCCTGGAAGTGGGCAACGCGTGCCTGACGATCGGTCGTCTTGCCGTCGAGATATTCGTAGGCGACCGATCGGGCATCGAGCTGCCGGCGGACGATCGAGAGAAAACTGGTGAACTGGCTGAAGACGAGTACCTTGTGCCCTTCCGCGAGCACCTCCCCGAGTTGCTCGAGGAGCGTCTCGAGCTTGGCGGCCGGTTCGTCGATCCGGGCGGCATCGACGAGCCCGGGATGGCAGGCGGTCTGCCGCAACCGGAGGAGCGCCTCGAGCACGGCGATCCGCGATCGGCCGATCCCCATCTTGCCGATCCGGCCCGACAGCTCTTGCCGGTAGTGCTCCCGGAGTTCGTCGTAGGCCTTTCGCTGCGTCTCCCCGAGCTCACAGAAGATCGTCTGCTCGGTCTTCTCCGGGAGGTCGGAGAGCACCTGCGACTTGGTGCGGCGGAGGAGGAAGGGCCGCACCGCCCGGGCCACGACCTCAGCAGCACTCCCCCCCCGACCGCCGGAGAGAAAGCGCTTGAGGCGGGCCGCGCTGCCGAGCTGCCCGGGATTGAGAAACTCGAAGATGCTCCACAGCTCGCCGATGTGGTTCTCCACCGGCGTGCCGGTGAGTGCCAAGCGGTGGCGGGCCCGGAGCAGACGACAGGCTTTGGCAGCCTGGCTACCGGCGTTCTTGATCGACTGCGCCTCGTCGAGGACGACATAGTCGAACTCGACATCGCGGTGGCGCATGATGTCGCGCCGGAGCGTCCCGTACGTCGTGAGGACGAGATCGGCATCGGCAAGCGACTCCGACCCCTCGGTCCGCTGGTTGCCGGTGTGGTTGACGACGCGGAGGGCGGGGCCGAACTTCGCCGCCTCCTCGATCCAGTTGAAGACGAGGCTCTTCGGCACGATCACCAGCGAGGGGCGGTGGGCCAGCCCGCCGGCCGTCACGACCTGGCGCCGGCGGACGAACATCGCCAGCACCTGGATCGTCTTGCCGAGACCCATGTCGTCGGCCAAGCATCCACCGAGCCCCATCCGCTCGAGGAACGTCAGCCAACCGAGCCCTTCCCGCTGGTAGTGGCGGAGCGTCCCCTTGAAGCCCTCGGGCTCGTTTTCGGCCTCCGGCCGCTCACCCCGCGCCAATTCGGCGCGGATCCGGTCGAACGCCTCATCGACGTGCGACTGCGGCTGGCCGGCAAGGAGGGCGTCGAGGAGCGCCACCTGGATGCGGCCGTATCGCAGCCGCCCGTCGTGCTTCTGCGCCAGCGCCACCATCGGCTCGAACTGGGCCGCGAAGCCATCGGGGAGGATGCCGAGCGAACCGTCGGGGAGTTCCACGGCCCGGTCGCCGCGTGCGAGGGCCTCGAGCAGCGCTGGCATGTCGGCCATCACGCCACCGAAATCGACCGACCCGGAAAGCTCGAACCAATCAATGCCGCTGGTGACGTTCCAGGCCACACTCCCGGCGGGACGATAGCGCCGGCCGGCCACCTCGACGGCCCATCCGGCCGCGGCGAGCTGCGGGACGGAGGAATCGAGTCGGGCCCTGGCGATCTCCACGTGGTGGGTGACCACCTCCCCTTCGACCTCGGGCCGCGCCGCGGTGGCCCCGAAGCGGGGAAGCATCGCGAGCGCTTCGCGCTCAGCCGCACGATCGCGGCGGACGAACACCCGCCGTTCGGCGTCGGCGGCGCCACCTGCCGGATCGTCGGCCTCGATCTGCATCCCGCCATACTCAAACCACACTCGCCCGGCGAGTTGGACGCGGGGAACCGCACGGCGACGACGTCGTGCCGCGTTCTCGGGGTCGGCATCGTCATCGGTCGAGGTCACGGCCCGGGAATCGTCGAGGACGAGCTTGGGCCGGGGCGTCCCCGACTCGATCCGCCAGCCGGTCCAGGAGGGGAGGAGCAGCCGCGGAACGTCGGCCAGCGAGGCCAATCGCTCGATGAGACCGTCAGACTGCGAGCCGGCCAGTTCGATCGGGCCACGGCGTTCGAACTGGTGGAGCCATCCGGCCGCCTGGGAGTTGCCGGGGGATTCCCCCAGCGCCAGCCGGGCGATGCGGTCGGAAAAGACCACCAACCCGGCCCGGAGGATGGCCCGCGGCTCGCGGATGTCGCGCCGCTCGCTGCCGCGCACGAGCATGCCACGCAGCGTTGCCTTGCCGGGGCGAGGAAGCGTGGTGGGCCCATCGCTCTCGGCCATCTCGCGGAGCGTCTCCCCGCGGAAGGACGGCGGGTCCTCCGGTTCGAGGACGAGAGCGAACTCCCACGCCCGGCCACCATCCCAAGCCAACGGCACGACGAGTTCGGGATTGCGGCGCGGCTCCGGCTGCACGACCAGGCGGCCCTGTTCACAGAGCATCGCCACGTGCTCGACCGCCGACTGGGCACTGATGGCGATCCGGGACACGGTTCGTCGCTCGAGCGGCTCTGGCGTGGCGGCCTCCGCCAGCGGGGCGGTGCCGATGAGTCGGGCGAGGATCGCACGCTCCTGGGCATCTACCTGATCCCAATCGGAATCGGCCGACGGCCCGGGGCCGATGATCACCGGTCGCGGGCGGCCCGTCGTATGCCCGGCAACGTCGAGTTGCATCCGGCAGGGGATGATCACCGCGGCCGAGGCATCGGCGGATGCGGCAAGATCGAGGAGAAAGACGAGCGATCCGGCGACCCGCCGTCCGTCGGCAACCGAGATGGCGCGGGTCCGCACGGCCGGCTCGACGAGGCGCCGTCGATCCTCGAGATCGGTCGCCCACGCCGGCATCCGCACCGGGGGCTTCCGGGTTACCACCACCGGCTCGATCTCGCGCTCTGTGCCGTCGGCAGGTTCCGCGTCGTCCGATCCGGTCGCGGCGTCGCTCTCATCGGCAACATCCTCGCTCTCGTCTTCGGCCTCCATGTCATCGGCGGGGACGACCTGGAGCGTGATCGGCGTGTTGTCATGGATCCCAGCGAGGAGACCACGACGATCGACTTCGAGGAGGACGGCGGCGAGTATCGCGCAGGGATGGCCGGTCCGCCCGCGGGGGGAACTCACCCTGGCTTCGAGCGTCATTCCGCCACGCCGGCTGGCCGAAAGTTCGAGCGACACCGACTGGGGGCCGGCACCGAGTCCCTCCCCCTGGAGCCCATCGACCGTCCCGCTGACCTGCCCGACGCGCGGGCAGGTCACCTTCACGGCAACCGCCGACCGGGCCACCTCGATGTCGGAGCTTTCGAACAGGTGGAACAGTCGTTGTTCGAGCGTCGCCATGCAGCAAGAGTCCACCGGTGTGAATCGGGATGCTGCGCGAAACGTCGTCCGGAGGACGGTGGCGCGCAACACGCCTTTGTACCCTGCGGGGGAGGTCCATGGGGAGGGGGAGACTCAAGCGCCCGATTCCGGCTGCCGGCAGAGCCGCCCGACGATTCCCTACCTGGCGGACAACGGAGAGACTCCCTCAGGCCCGCGTCCCCAATTCCTTCACCGCGGCGATCAGTTCGAGGACGTTCTCGACCGGCGTCTGCGGATGGACGCCATGGCCGAGGTTGAAAATGTGCCCCGGGCGCCCGGCCGCGGCGGCCAACACATCCCCCGCCCGGCGGCGGACGGTGGCCCGATCGGCGAGGAGCACCGCCGGATCGAGGTTTCCCTGGATGGCCCGATCATGGCCGATCGCCCGCCAGGCCTCGTCCAGCCCGATCCTCCAATCGACCCCGATCACGGTTCCACCAGCCTCGGCGAGGAGCGGGAGGAGGGAGGGATTGCCGGTGGCGAAGTGGACCACCGGAGCCCGCTCGAGCGCCGCTGCCATCGCCGTCCGGCTATGGGGCAGGACGTAGCGGCGGTAGTCCTCGGGACCGAGGCAGCCGACCCAGCTGTCGAAGAGTTGGACACACTGCGCCCCGGCGTCGAGTTGGGCCAGAAGGTAGCGGCTCACCCCGCGTGCTAGCCGGTCCATAAGATCATGCCACGCCGCGGGCTCGCGGTACATCAGCGACTTGGTGTGGAGCCAGGCCTTGCTCGTTCCCCCCTCGATGCAATATCCGGCAAGCGTGAACGGGGCCCCGGCGAAGCCGATCACGGGCAACGTCTCGTCGAGGCCGGCGCGCGTCGCTCGCACGCAATCGAAGACGAAGGCGAGGGGATCGAGGTCGTCGAGTTCCCGGATCCGCGCCACGTCGCCCGCCTCACGGACCGGATTGTGGATCACCGGGCCTTCGCCGGCGGCAAACTCGAGATCCAGCCCCATCGGCTCGAGGATCGGGAGGAGATCGCTGAAGATGATCGCGGCATCGACCCCCAGCCTGTCCACCGTCGAGAGCATCACCTCGGCCGCGAGGCTCGGCGTCTTGCAGAGCTCCATGAAGGCGACGCGGCCACGCACCTGGCGATACTCGGGCAGGTAGCGCCCAGCCTGGCGCATCAGCCACACCGGCGTCCGCGGCACCGCTTCCCGGCGGCAGGCGCGGAGGAAGAGGGAGTCGTCCCACGGTCGCCGCGGTGGGGACACGGGGTGGGAGGGGCGTGAGGGAGACGGGGGCGTGGGGGGAGTGTCCATCGGCGAAGTATAGCCCGCGGGGAAAGGCGGGGAGCCGGCCGGGCCCATCGGCGGCGGCCGCCGGTGAACTAGAATGGGATGGGCCCATTCTCCCTGGTTCAATCCATGGCCGACTTCATCTCCCGCATCTCGGTTGTTTGCTTCGCCGCCAGCTACGCCGTGGCGCTGGCGTGTGAGGGATCGCGGCTCCTCTTCCGCTCCGGCATTCGGGGCGCGGTCATGGTGGGGTTCGCGGCGGCCGGAATGATCGCCCACACCTTGTTTCTCGGCTGGCGGGCGGCCAACGAGCCGGCCGTCCCCCTCTCGAGCGCCTACGACTGGTATCTGCTCGCCGCCTGGCTGTTGGCCTTTGGGTCGCTCTGGCTGACCGTCGCCAACCCCCGAACGCCGACGGGGCTGTTCATGCTTCCTCTTGTTCTCGGCCTCATCGGGGCGGCAGAGATGTCGAGCCGAACCCCCTTCCCACAGAGCCCCGCCACGCAGGTCTGGGGTGCGATTCACGGCAGCTTCAATCTCGCCGCGAGCGTCGCCGTCGCCTTCGGCGCGATCGCCGGGATGATGTGGCTCATCCAGGCCGGCCGTCTGGCGAGGAAGCAGGCGCCGGCCCAGGGCTTCCGCATGCCGAGCCTCGAGAAGCTGGCCCGGTTCACCGGACGCTCGGCGACGATCGCCGCTTGGACCGCCGCCGCCGGCTTTGCCTCCGGGATCGTTCTCAATGCCGTCACCAGCCAGCAGGGGCTGCTCGAGTCGATTCCCTGGAACGATCCGGTCATCCTCCGGATGGGCGGACTGGTGGCCTGGCTGATCACCGCGGCCTGCCTCGAGCGTGCCGCCTCCCGACGCCCCGACGGGCCACGGACCACCGCCCTGCTCTCGCTGGTCAGCCTCGGCGTGCTCACGCTCTCGATCCTGTGGGGCTTGTTCGGCGCCAGCCGCCACGGTGCTCCCCCCCGTCAGGCCGGGCCGCCCCAACCGACTGCCGCTGCGGCAGCGATGCTGGCAGACGCCTTGCCGACGGCAACGCCTCCAGGCCCGGGGGTGATCCGATGACGCTCGCCTTCGTGGGTGGATCCCACCGCACGGTGCCCATGGAGCTGCGGGAGCGGCTCGCCTTCTCCGCCGAACAGGCGGCCGAAGCCCTGCGCCGCTTTCGTGAGCGTTTCCCGGGCCGCGAAGGGGTGCTCCTCTCCACCTGCAACCGCGTCGAGCTCTACGCCGCCAGCGAACACGACAGTGCGCCGCCGGCCCCGCGGCAGCTCGTCGATTTCCTCGCCGAGTGCCGGGGGATCGATGCGGCGCTGCTGACGCCGGTGCTCGCCGGCGAGAACGACCAGGCCGCTGTCCACCATCTCTTCAGCGTCGCCTCCGGGCTCGACAGCATGGTGCTCGGAGAGCCGCAGATCGTCGCCCAGGTGAAGCAGGCCTGGGCCCTCGCCCAGGAAGAGAAGACCGCCGGCCCGCTCACCGGCGGCATGTTCCAGGCGGCCCTGCGGACGGCGAAGCGCGTCGCCACCGAGACGGCGATCGGCCGCGAGCGGCTCTCGATCCCCAGTGTCGCCGTGGCCGACTTCGCCAGCGGGGTGTTCGAGCGTTTCGACGACAAGCGGGTGCTCCTTGTCGGCGCCGGGAAGATGGCCCACGAGACGCTTCGGTACCTCCGCGACGCCGGCGCCCGCGACATCGTCATCGTCAATCGCTCGATGGCCCGCGCCGAGGATCTTGCCGCCAAGCTGGGAGCCCGTGCCGGACGATTCAGCGATCTCCTCGACGAACTGGTGCGCGCCGATCTCGTCGTCAGCACCACCGGCGCCACCGAGCCTGTGGTGACGCTCGAGATGTTCACAGGCGCCGAGCGGCGCCGTGGTGGACGGCCCCTCCTCGTCCTCGATCTGGCCATGCCCCGCGACTTCGACCCACGGATCGGCACCCGGCCCGGTGTGTGGCTCTACTCCATCGACGATCTCGGGGCGGCCTGCGACGCCAACCGGAAGACGCGGCAGCGGGAGATGCCGGGGGCCCTGGCGATCGTCGAGGAAGAGACGCGGCGCTTCATGGGGGATCTCCACCACCGCTCGTCGGCCCCGGTGATCGAGCAGCTGCGGGCCGGCTGGACGGAGACCGGCGAGAGCGAACTCGACCGCCTCTTCCGCCGCCTCCCCGAGCTCGATGAAACGGCCCGCGCCGAGATCCGCCAGTCGTTCCAGCGCTACGCCGCCAAGCTCCTCCATTCGCCGCTGACGAGCCTGCGGAACGAGAGCCACTCCGGCCCCCCGCACGGCCTCCTCGACGCCCTCCGGCGGCTCTTCGACCTGAAAGACTGACGCACGCCGTCTCAACTCGCTCGCCCTGACGGTGTCGATCGCTTGCGGTATTCCGTCGGCGGGGCCGGCAAAAGTCTCGTCGTTCGTCGGAGGCACCTCCTCCCTCCTCGAGCGTTCGCCGATCCCCACCTCTTCCTCTCCGTTGGAGAAGTCGCGTCAGCGTGAGGGCGAGGTGTCGTTTGCTCGTCAGCGGGCTGCGCCCGGCTCGGCTTTCGTATACGCCAGGGCCATTAATGCGTAGGCGGTGACGAGATTGGGGTCGTTCTCCATCCACCGGGCATTCGCGTTGACCCACGAGCCGTCGGGCTGCTGCCGCGTGATCACCGCGTCGGCCAGCTCCTCACGCCACCGATGGACCGTGCCCTTGGCGTCGGTGAAGGTCTCGTCGCCGAGAACATCGAGGGCCTTGCCCATCGTGTGATAGTAGTAATAGAGGCCGCTGTCCCCCATGCCGGGGTTCTCTTCGAAGGTGTAGTGCTTCGCGAGCCATTCCAGCGCTGCTTTGACGCGCGGGTCGTCCTTGTCGAGGCCGGCAAAGATCATGCTCTTGAGGCCGGCATACGTCATCGATGCGTAGCTCCGCAGGCCCCCTTCGGGCGTCTTGCCGGCCATGCTTTCACCGCCGTTGGCGGGGGTGTAGTAGAAGCCACCGTCGGGGTTTTTCTCGGGATGGGGCTGATCGTTGTGCGGCCCGGGGAGATTCTGCGTCCGCGACACGAACAGGAGCGCTCGCTGGATGGCCGGATCGTCGGCATCGGCGCCGGCGTTCCGCAGCGCCTCGATGAGGAAAGCGGTGTTGGAGAGATCGGGGCGCCCCTTCTTGCCGTAGCCAGCGCCGCCGTAATTGACGTCAGCGGGGGTGAGCCCTTCCGACTCGTCCCACTGCAGCCCCTTGAGAAAAGCCTCGGCTCCCTCGATCTCTTTGTCGAAGCGGCCATCCTTGTTGCAGGCGGCAAGCGCCAACAGCGCGATCGCCGTCTCGTAGTTCCCGATCGCCGAGTCGTTCGTATGGATTCCGCCGGTGTCGCGACGGAAGCCGAGCAGATAGTCGAGCGCCTTGCGCACCACTGGGGCATCGACCGATGTTCCGCTCTTGGCGAGCCCCGCGATCACAAGCGCCGTCACCGCGGGGCCTGCTGCCGGCGAGAAACTGCCGTCAGCAGCCTGCCCCTTGTCGGCGAGGAACTTCTCCCCCCGGGCAATCGATTCCCTGACCGCGGCGGCGTCGGCGGCTAGCGCTGGGCCCACCGGAGCGATCACGGCGCCAAGCGCTGCCAGGGCACTGCAGCCGAGTTGGATCGAGAGGAAGCGACGACGGCGGAGCGGGGAAGGCATGAGCAGGGACTCCCGAAAGGCGAATATCGACGGAGGGCCCGAAGGTCGTCTCCTCAGAATACGCGCCGGCCACGGCGGGAGAAACCGCTCTGGCGATGAAACCACCACCGCAGCGCGGGGAACCGCACGCCCCCCCGGGGGAAAGTCCCCCGCACTCACACCGGCGCGGTCGGCAGAGCCCGGGGATGGGGAGGCACCTGACGGGGAGGAGGATCACGCCCCTCCTCGAGGCTCCACTGCTCCCGCTCGGCATCGGTTGCATAGAACGTCAGCCAAGTGGTCGGCTCCTCGGTCTCGACGGCACTGCAATCCCAGTGGACGAAGTTGTCGGGGAGTTCGACGCGCTTCACGGAGGCGGGGAGGATGTCCCGGCGGATGAGGACGTAGAGATCCCGGTCGGAGAGGTGGTCGGTGAAGTCGAGGACGATCCGCTTCTCATACAACCGCTCGATCGTCTCCCAGAGGCGCTCGCGGAGTTGATCGTCGTCGAGCGTGCAGGCGGGCTGGAGGGCCAGCGGTGGATCGAACCAGCGAGCGATCGGCTCCAGGGCCGCCTTCTCCCAGGCGATCATCGATTCGAGGAAGCGGTTCTCCGCCTCCGTGGGGAGCATGCGGAAGTCGATCTCGAAGATCGACTCGTCGAGATACGGCTCGATCTCGTCGCGCAACTCCGCGTTGCGGAGCAGGCAGTCGATTTCGTCCGGTTCGGGATAACGGGCGATGGCCATGCCGGGCTTGATCCCAGAAGTTTGGAGTCGGCGGTCGAAGGGAGCTGCGGGTCGGCAGCCGGTCTGAACCGGCCACATCCCTCGCTCCTCCGTTCGACGATACCAACGCCCACGGCCGGTTCAACGAACCGGAGCTCGGTTTCAAGGCCGTTTTCCAGGGTCGAGGTCGGCATGACCGGTACGAGCGATCGAGTTTTCGCCGCCGGCCGTGCCTCCCTGGATTGCCGAAGCACCCGTGCTTTCGCCGCCGATCGGCCCGCCGGCCGGTCAGGGCTGTCAGTCGGGGTAGTGTGGGGGGAGATTGCGGGCTCGCCCCTCCAAAACAGCCCCCTCCGCGGGAGCCTGACAGACCTTCAGGCGAGGATCCCCTTCACGACATGCCCGTGGACATCCGTGAGCCGGAATTGTCTCCCCTGGTAGCGGAAGAGGAGGCGGGTGTGGTCGATGCCGAGGAGATGGAGCATCGTCGCCTGCATGTCGTGGACATGGACCGGGTCGGCGGTGATGTTCCAGGCGAAGTCGTCGGTCGATCCGTGCACATGCCCCCCGCGCACCCCGCCACCGGCGAGCCACCACGAGTAGGCCCGGCCGAAGTGATCGCGTCCCTTCGGGTTGGCCGGATCCCCCTGGCCGAACGGGGTGCGACCGAACTCCCCTCCCCAGGCAACGAGCGTGTCGTCGAGGAGTCCACGTTCCTTGAGGTCGAGCACGAGCGCCGCCGACGGTCCCTCGGTGTCACGGCACTGCTCCTCGAGTTGCGTGAATAGATTGCCATGCTGGTCCCAGCCGGCGTGCATGAGCTGCACGAATCGGGTACCCCGTTCGAGGAGTCGCCGGGCGATCAGGCAGTTGGAGGCGAAGCTCCCCGTCACGTGGACAT
>CAJAYZ010000865.1 GCA_903949225.1 uncultured Planctomycetaceae bacterium | reverse complement strand
TTCCACGGGCAGTCAGGCGTGCCTGGCGCCCACTGGCGGCAGCCAGCGGCAGATCGCTAAGCCGCCGAAGTAGAGGAGGCACAGCGGGATCGCGAGAAACAGGAGGCTGTAGGGATCGGCCGGCGTGAGGATCGCCGAGACGACGAAGATGATCACGATCGCCATCCGCCACTGGGAGGCATACGTGTCGACATCGACAATCCCGATCCGCTCCAGGAAAAGCATCACCAGCGGCAACTGGAAGCCGATGCCGAAGCCGATCGGGAGGATGAGGACAAACCCCATCCACTCGCTGATGCGCGGATCGGGATCGAGGCCGAGCCAGGCGTTGAATTGGAGGAGGTAGTCGAGGACGAAGTCGAAGACGAAGAAGAAGGCGAGGAACACGCCGGCCAAAAACAGCCCGATACTCATCGGGAGAAAGACATGGACATACCGCTTCTCGTGTGGGTAGAGGCCGGCAGCGACAAACGTCCACAGCTGGTAGAAGATCCACGGGCTCGCCAGGACGACCCCCACCAGAAGCGCCGCCTTCACATACATCCCGAACGCCTCCTGGGCGCTCAGGGTGGTGATGCTGACGCGTGAATCCTTCACCATCGGCTGCCAGAGGAGCACCGGCACGAGGTCGTCCATGCCGAAGCCAGCCTTTTCGTCCTCGACGCTTCCGGCCGCTGCGGCAGGCGCCGTCCCGAGCACGCGGGCCAGCCGGTCGGCGTGGACCTCGCGGAGTTCAAACGACATGCCGTGGTTC
Source organism: uncultured Planctomycetaceae bacterium (assembly GCA_903949225.1). Taxonomy (GTDB): domain Bacteria; phylum Planctomycetota; class Planctomycetia; order Pirellulales; family UBA1268; genus QWOP01. The sequence goes on along the minus strand of CAJAYZ010000865.1, from coordinate 3,734 downwards.
TCGACGGCATCGATCACCTCCCGCCGGGAGTAGGGGAGGGCCGGGCCCCCTTCGATCCGGGGCGTCCACGTGTCGAACGTCTCGACGGCCCGATTGGAGTAGTAGTTGGCCAGGGCTCGCTTGAGCGGCTGTTCGATGAGATGAACGAACGGCCGGGCGATGGCGAAGCCGATGAGCACGGCGACCAGGAGCCCCATCGTGGCCTTGATGAGGCACGCCCGGAGTTCCTCCAGGTGCTCCCCGAAGGTCATCGTCGAATTCTGGAACAGGTCTTCGTCGTCGATGCGGGCCATGGGTGCGACCGGGGGGGGCGAGTTCGATACGACGAATCTACTTCACATCCCGCCGGGATGCCCGGGAGCCTGTTTTCCCGCGGGGAACGTCAGGCCCCGTACTTGCCGAGGCGCTGGGCGTGGGCCATCGCCAGGAGCATCAAGTGCTTGGCCGGGAAGATCCCGAAGCCGCCGCGGAGGCATTCCCGCTCCGAGAACTTCTCCAGCCCGTCCGGCCGGCAGGTGTCGGCGGCAAGGACCGTCGGCACCGGATGCCAGGAATGGCTCTTGAGAAGGCTCGGCGTGCTGTGGTCGCCGGTGACGATGAGGACATCGGGGCGGAGGGCCTCGATCCGGGGGATCACCCGGTCGAGCTCCTCGACGCGCTTCACCTTCTGCGCGAACGCGCCATCCTCGCCGGTGGAGTCGGTGTACTTGAAGTGGAGGAAGAAGAAGTCGTAGTCGTGCCAGCAGGCGGCAAGGGTGTCGACCTGCTCGTCGAGGGTGTGGGGCGAGCCGACGAGCGTCATGCCGACGAGCCGGGCGAGCCCCTTGTACATCGGGTAGACGGCGATCGCCGCCGCGCGGAGCCGGTACAGCTCCTCGTAGCTCGGGAGCTTCGGCTTGGCCGCGAATCCGCGGAGCACCATGCCGTTGGCCTTCGGCTCGTCGGCGAGGATCCGCCGGGCCTGAATGACGAACTCCTTGGCCACCTCCGCCGTCCGCGCGGCAGCCGGCGAGTGGGCTTGAGGATCGAGGGGGGCAACACCCGTGGCCTGCGGATCGGTGTCGGCCACGGCGCCGTCGAGCCCCTTGCCCCGGAAGACAACGACGAAGCGATGTTCCTTGACCGGCTTCACAAACGTCTCGACGCCGGGGATCTTGACTCCCTGGAGTCGCTCGACCACCTTGAAGCTCTCCTCGGACGGGATCCGTCCGGCGCGGCGGTCGCTGATCAACCCGGCTGAGTCGAGCGTGCAGAAGTTGCCCCGGGCGGCGACGTCCTCCGGGCCCAGTTCGAAGCCGATGCCGGTCGCTTCGAGAGCGCCACGGCCGATGCGGAACTCAAGTGGATCGTAGCCGAAGAGGCCGAGGTGACCGGGACCGGAGCCGGGGGTGATCCCCGGCAGCACCGGCACGCTCGAGCCACTCGTTCCGCGACGGACCAGCGCATCGAGGTGGGGCGTGATGGCCGTCTCGAGTTCCGTCTTTCCACCCGGATCGAGCGGCAACCCACCGAGACCGTCGGCCACCACCATCACGATCTTGGACGACGACTTCTCGGCCAGTTCACGCACCAGTTCATGCTCGATCACGCTGCTGTCTCCTCTCGGGGCAGGGAAGGGGGCCCCTCGTCAAGAAGCCCCTGATGTTCGGAAGCCCCTGTTGTCGGCCGAGACGGCAGCCACTTCAAGGGCATTTCCACGCCGGCGGCGAAAGCGGAAGGCACAGCCTGTCTCCGCCCCCAACGGCGCCGCTCGACAACCCGGTATTCTGCCGGTCGCTCCGCCCCCCGCGTCCGCTCCCTCTGCTCCCGATCGCCCGTCCCGTCATGAGTGTCCTCCGCCCCCGGCCGCCGACCGATCCGATCGAGCACCGCCCTCCCCCCGGGGTGCTGGCGGCCGACGGCCACCTTGACCCGCGCTGGCGTTCGCTCCTCGAGCGGGCGGAGAGGGTCCGCGGCGAGGTGGCCTCCGCGAGTGGGACGGCGACGGAAGGGCTGCTCGAGGCCTACGGTACGACCCGGAGCCAGGCGCGCCGGCGCGACAGCGCGCTGTTTGGGATCCTCGATGTCGCCAGGCAGGTGCGGGAGTCGGTCGATCGCGTTGTCGTCATCGGCGACCGGGCCGACCGGGCCCTGGTCGATCTCCTCTTGAGCACCTGCTGCCACCCGCACCACGACGACCTCCCCCGGCATGAGCGCGGCGGAAGACCACGGCTCTGGACGCTCGGCCCCGACGACGATGACGACACCGTCCAGGGAATCCTCGACGCGCTCGGGACTCAGACCGGCGACAAGCTCCTCGACGCGTGGGGCGTGGTGCAGGCCGGCCCGTGCCGCGAGGCGTTCACGCAGGACTGCGTGAGGCTGTTCGCCGCAACGGCCGATCCGACCGCGCGGCACGTCGCGGCGCCTGCGATGGTGGTGGCCGCGGCGGCCGACCCCTCTGGCCAGTCCACCGTCTTTGTCCCGGCAGTGTCGAACGACGCTCCCAGCCCTTCGTTGTTGCCGGCGATGGCCGCCGGAGTGTTCACGGCGGCGTCGCTCCTCCCGGCGGCCATCGCCGGCATCGACGTCGTGCGACTCCTCGAAGGGGCCGCGGCCATGGCGAGGCGGTTCCGCGAGGCCCCCGCCGAGGCCAATCCAGTCGTGTCGCTGGCGGTCGTCGGGCACTGGCTCGCCGTGGCCGCAGACCCTCCCGGCGGGGTGCCGCGACGCCACCTCGTCCCTCCGCCCCGGTGGCGGGGGCTCGTCGAGTGGCAGGCGTCACTATTCGCTTCGCTCGATCCCCACGCCTCCCCGGCAACCGTCGAAGCCCGGTTCATGACCCCGATCAGCGTCGCGGAATACCGCCGCGCTCCGTTTGCGACGATCCCCGGCGGCTCGCCCGGCCGGTCGGTCGATGCCCCCCGCCACCGGCCGGCTGAAAAGCCCACCGCCGACCAACTCCTTCTGCCGCGGTGCGATGAGCACACCCTCGGGCAGTTGCTCGAGGGGCTCCGCCTCGCCGCGGCGGTCGAGGCGAGCCTCGACTGACCCCTCCGGCGCCCCGGGCCGGCCCGGGGTGGTATCATCCCGCCACCCTCCGGAGCTGGAAACCCTTGGCCATCACGCTCACCTGGATCGGACACGCCACCTGGCTCGTTGACACGGGCCACGGCGTTCTCCTCGTTGATCCGTTCTTCGACGAATCCCCGACGGCCTGCATGAAGGGGGCGGACGTCGCCTGCGACGCGATCCTCGTGACGCACGGTCACGCCGATCATGTCGGCGACCTCGTCCCGATCGCGCGGCGCACCGGCGCCCCCGTCTACTGCAACTGGGAGATCGCCCAGTGGCTGGGAGGGCAGGGGATCGACAATGTCCGCCCGATGAATCTCGGTGGGCGGACGACCATCCCCGGCGGCACCGCGAAGATGGAGCTCGCCCATCACTCGTCGAGCCTTCCGGACGGAAGCTACGGAGGGACGGCAGCCGGATGGCTCCTCGACATCGGTGGTGTGAGGGCCTACTTCGCCGGCGACACCGCCCTGTTCAACGACATGGAGCGGATCGGGAGGCGGGACGCCCACGGCCGTGGACTTGATGTGGCCATCGTTCCGATCGGTGACCTGTTCACGATGGGCCCCGACGATGCCCTCGAGGCGATCAGGCTCCTCGCTCCGCAGGTCGCCCTGCCGACGCACTACGACACCTGGCCGCCGATCCGGCAAGACGCATCGGCGTGGGCCCGCCGGGTG
>CAJAYZ010000864.1 GCA_903949225.1 uncultured Planctomycetaceae bacterium | reverse complement strand
GGTTCCTTTGCCGATCTCCTCGGGGCCGATGGTCGGGCGGTCTGCTTTGCCTTCCTCCATCCCTCCCGTCCGCTCGCCCAGGACTACGCGCCGGTGCTCGGGCAACTCGCGGAGGAGTTCGCTGACGAAGGGATCCGCTTCGTCGGCGTGGTGTGTGAGGTCGACGCCCCCGCGGAGATCGAGGCCTACCGCCGCGATTTCAAGATCCCCTTTCCGATCGATCTCGACAGGGAATTTCGGCTGGCCGAGGCGCTCGATGTGAGCGTCACCCCGGAGGTGGTGCTCGTCGATGGCGAAAGACGCGTGCGGTATGCCGGCAGGATCGACGACCGCTACAAGATCCGTGGCGTGATGTCGCCGGGGACACCCGATCCTGAACTGCGCGAGGCGATCGTCGACTTCATCACCGGCCGCGCGGTCCGCGAGCCCCGCACCGAGGCCGTGGGGTGCCCGATCGATCGGCCGGAGCGGCCGGTGCCCGATCCCTCATCAAGTGAATCGCACGCCGTGACCTACTATCACGACGTCCTGCCATTTCTCCATGGCCACTGTCAGCAGTGCCACAGTCCGGGACAGGCTGGCCCGTTCAGCCTCCTTTCCTACGACGACGCGGTCGACTGGATCGACGTCGGGCTCGAGGAGATCGAGGCCCGCCGGATGCCGCCGGCGCAGATCGAAAGCGACTTCGATTTCTCCGGCCCGAAGGCGCCGACGGCAGCCGAGATTGCCATGCTGCAGGCCTGGGTGGCAGCAGGAAAGCCAGAGGGAAATGCCGCCGACACGCCGAAGTTCGAGCCGCTGCCCGACTACGCGGCTTTTGAGGAGGATCTCGGCCCCCCCGACGTCATCCTCGAGCAGCCCGATCCGACGCAGCTTGGCGCCCATGGCAACGATGTCTATCGCAACATCATCTTTCCGCTCGATCGGCCCGAAGATCTGCGGCTCCGCGCGATCCAGGTGCTCCCCGGCAATCGGAAGGTCGTGCACCACGCTCTGATCGGGCACCTGCCGCGCGAGACGGTGAACGAAGCGGTGCGTGAGCATGGCGGGAGAGAAGGCTTCAGCCATCCCGATGATCGCGCGGGGGGCTTCCAGGATCCGCACGGCATCGGCTTTCGGGTGCCGCCGATCCGCAGCGATGGCCAGCCGCGGGCCTCGTTCGTCAGTGGTTATGTGCCAGGGGTGCGGGCCGTGGTCGCACCCGCTGATGCGGGCGTGGTGATCCCGGCAGGCTGCGACATCACGGTGCAGTTCCACTACGTGCGGACCGGCAAGTTGGAGACCGATTCGAGCCGGATCGGCCTGTGGCTCGAAAAGCAGCCGCCACGCAACGTGATGAACATGATTTACCTCTCCGGCGATTTCGCGGTGGTGCCGCCGGGTGTCAGCGACTTCCGCGTCACAGGCAGCTACACGCTCCCCCAGGATGCCGATCTCGTGGGGGTCATCCCGCACGCGCACCAGTTGGCCCGCTGGTTGGCGATCAGGGTCCATGTGCCAGGCGAGGAGCAGACGCGCTTGCTCCTCCGGGTGCCGCAGTGGGATTACAACTGGCAGTCCCCCTACAATCTCGGGAGACCGGTCCGGTTTCCCGCCGGGACGCGGTTTGATGCGGAGTGTTCCTACGACAACTCCGCCGCCAATCCGCGGAACCCTTTCGATCCACCGCAGAACGTCTGGCACAACGAGACGATCAACGACGAGATGTTGCTGCCGATGTTCACGTTCGCCTCTGAGCGGCCCCTCGACCCCAAAGGCGACTCGTTCAAGAAGTTCTACTCGACGGTCGTGCGATCGCGGTTTTACAGGCGACAGGTGGATCACCGCCACAAGTACGTCGCGGATGCCGAGGGTAACGTCATCGTCTCGCCCGACTACGATCCCGATGATCACCACTACTAGAACCAGGCTCTGCCGTTCATGACGCTCGCTGCGAAGACAGGCCTCTCGGTCGTGGCCGACGGATTGACCGTGACGGTGCCGGATGGCCGGGCGGGAAGGGACCGGAAGACGCTCCTCGATCGGGTCAGCTTCCGGATCGAGCCGGGCGAGTTCGTCTGTGTGCTCGGGCCCAGCGGGGCCGGAAAGAGCACGCTCGTGCGGAGCTTGCTCGGCGAACGGGAGATCGCCTCCGGCCGGCTCCTTGTCGGGGGGCATGACGTCTTTGGGCAAGCCGATGGGCTCCGCGGCACGATTGGCTACGTCCCCCAGCGTGACATCAATCCGACGGCCCTGTCGGTCGAGAAGGCGCTCCAGGTTGCGTCGGAGATGAGGCTGCCGGCAGGAACTTCAACTGCCGAGCGGCGGACCGCGATCGACCGCGTCATCGCTGAGTTAGGCCTCGAGAGGGTGCGGCAGCAGGCGATCGGCGACCTCTCCGGGGGGGAGATGAAGCGGGCGAGTCTGGCGGCCGAAATGCTCGCCGCGCCGGGCCTGCTCGTGCTCGACGAGGCAACCTCCAGCCTCGATCCAGCCTCCGAGGCCAGGATCATGGCGCTCCTGTCGGAACGGGCCCGGGCGGGCATGACGGTGATCGCGGTCACGCACCACCTCGACAACGTCGACGAGGCCGACAAGCTTCTCATCCTCGGCCACGGCGAGGTGGTCTGGTTTGGCTCCCGCGTGGAAGCCCTCGGCCACTTCGGGGTGCAGCGGCTCGCCGATGTCTACGTCGCCATCGAAGACGAACCGCCCGGCTCCTGGTCGGCCCGCTGGCGGGACAGGCGCGCTGAAGAGTTGCGGCTGGCGGAGACTCGTGAGCCCGGCGGGGTGGCCGTCGATTCTGGCGTGGAGCGGGTCGCGTCCCTGTCGGCGGTCTCGATTCCAGGATTCGGCCGGCAGTTCGCCTCCTTCCTCGGCCGCGAACTCGAGACGCTCCTCCGCGATCGCATCGGCCTGCGGATGGGAGTGCTCCTTCCATTGACACTGGCGCTGGTCGTCCTCGCCGGCTTCTCCGGCACGCGTTTCAACAATCCGCTCATGGTCACGCGGTTGCTCGACCCCGGTGAGAAACAGGTGCTAGCCGATGTCTGGGGCGAAGTGAGCCAGGCGATCGCCACCGACACGGTCGGTGATCAGGACGCCAGCATCCCCGCGCAAATCCGCGTGTTCCTCGACAGCCAGCCGAAGCTGCTTGCCCATCTCCAGGAGCTGTCCACCGAACGGATCATCCGCGATGCCCTGACCGACGCCGTCCCCGTCGCCCCCGATC
>CAJAYZ010000863.1 GCA_903949225.1 uncultured Planctomycetaceae bacterium | reverse complement strand
CCCGTTTCGGCCGCTGATTCTGCGTTGGGCTCTCCTGGACGCCCTGGTCCAGTCCATCGAGCATCGCCGTCACCTCGTCCATCTGACGCCAGAAGGCCTCCCCGTCGGCCTTCCACTTCGCCCAGGCGGCGGCGAGCGATTCGGGCTCGCTCCCCTCCCCTGCCGCGACGGTGCCGCCGGCTGGGGAGCGGGCCACGTAGAGCGGGATCGAAAGGCTGAACCCCTGCTTCTCGATCGTGGCAAGGTCGGCGACCGCGGCCAGAAGCATACCGCCGGTGCCGCAGGCAGGGTCGTAGACGGTTTCACCCGGCTTCGGGCCGAGGATCGCGGCCATCAACCGAACGACGGATCGCGGGGTGTAGAACTCGCCGGCCTTTTTCGTCGTCGCATCGGCAAACCGCTTGATGAGCACTTCATACGCATCGCCGAGGATGTCGGTGGTGACGGCGGCGCTGGGGAGCGCGATCGATGAGAAATGCTCAACGAGATCCTTGAGGAGGCTGTCGGGGAGTCGGTCGCGGTTGGTCCATTGGGCGTCGCCGAAGACGCCGTAGAGGTGCTTGTCGTTGGCCTTCTCGATCCCGCGGAGGGCCGATTGGAGGGCGGTGCCAACGTTTGCCGCCTTGCCGCGGACATCCTGTCCGTTTCGCCACTCGCTTCTTCCCGGCCTTCGCCATCATCCCTCATGGAATCTGCCGGGTGCCACCCCCGTCGTGCGGCCCATGCTCCCACATTCGCGGGGGATGCTGGGAAAGATTTTTTACCCTCGGCAGGGCCTCGATGATGCCAGCTTCGGCCCGGCCTGGAAAGCCAACGGAACGGGATTGAGAGGCAAGCCGGCTGGGCTTTAGACCCAGTGGTTCCGGCCGCGAAGCCAGAGACGGCTCCGAACATCTCACCGCCCCGTCATTCCGTCGCGTCGCGGATGCCGGCTTCGGCGGCGACGCAGAGCGCGTCGAGCTCGTCGAGGGTGATCGACAGCGGCGGCCAAATGACGACGACGTCACCGAGCGGCCGGAGGATCGCGCCGTGCTTTCGCGCGGCAAGGCAGGCCTTCATCCCCCGCTGCTCCTGCCAGGGGTAGGCCCGCCGCGACGCCTTGTCGGCCACCAGATCGATGCCGCCGACAAGCCCGCACTGCCGCACGGCGCCGACGGCGCCGAGGCCCGCGATCCGCTCGAGATGGATTTTGAGCCTGGCGATCTTCGGCGGGAGTGATTCGAGGACGGCCTCGTCGCGGAACAGGTCGAGCGAGGCGAGCCCGACGGCGGCCGCCAGCGGATTGCCGCCGTACGTGTGGCCATGGAAGAACGTCCGCCGCTGGGCGTACGTGCCGAGGAACGCCTTCCACACCTCGGCCGTGGTGAGCGTCGCCGCCATCGGCAGATAGCCGGCCGTGAGCCCCTTGGCGAGGCAGAGGAAGTCGGGCACGACCCCTTCCTGTTCGCAGGCGAACATCGTGCCGGTGCGGCCGAAGCCGACGGCCACCTCGTCGAGGATCAGGAGCACGCCGTGCTTCTTCGTCAGCTCGCGGACGCCGCGCAGATACCCCTCGGGGTGGATCCAGATCCCCGCCGCCGCCTGCATCACCGGCTCCATCACCATTGCCGCGACGTTTCCGGCCTGCTCGACAAGCACCCGCTCGAGGAGCTCGAGCGACTCGCCGAGGGTCGGCGCCGGCCGGCCGGACGACGGGCAGACGCCACCAGGGCTGGGGAGCCGGATCGGCTCGAACGTCAGCGGAGCAAAAACAGACGTGAAGCGATCGACTCCGCCGACGGCCACGGCGCCGAGGGTGTCGCCGTGATAGGCCTCGCCGATCGCCACGAACTTCGTCCGCCCCTCGCGCGGCGGATCGGCTTGGAGCCAATATTGAAAGGCCATCTTCAGGGCCGCTTCGATGGCGCTCGAGCCGTCGCCGGTGAAAAACACCTTCTCGAGGCCAGGCGGCGCCACCTCGACGAGCCGCTTGGCAAACTCGATCGTGGTCGGGTTGGAGAGGCCGAGGTTTGTCGTGTGGGCCACCCGGCCAGCCTGGGCGACAAGCGCCGCATCGAGCCGCGGATGGCCGTGGCCGTGGACGTTGCACCACATGCTCGCCGAGCCGTCGAGGTAGCGGCGGCCGTCACTGTCGATGAGCGTGCAGCCCTCGCCGGACTCGATGAGGAGCGGCTCATACTCCTGCATCTGGGTGAACGCATGCCAGACATGCTCGCGGTCCCACGCGGCCAGGGAGGCGGCGCAAGACTCCGGCCCCGACGGACGGAGGTCAGTCGGGGCCGGAGCAGCACGGGAGCGGGGATCGTCGCGCACGTCGTCACGCATGAAGGGCGTCAGGCCGGGGAAGCGGCAAGATCCGGCTCGTCGGCAGCCTCAGAGGCAGGGGCGGCTGCCATCGCCCCCACGAACCGGTCCTTGACGTCGTTGAAGTTGCGCATCGACGCGAGGTGGAGGTAGACGAGCTCGAGCTCGTCGGTCTTCGCAAGCGACTCGAGCTTGTCGCCGTCGAGAGCCCGGAGACGCTCCCGCGAGACGCCGAGGAAGCCGCGGAGGGGCACCTGCTCGCCGCCGGGGAGGGAGACGATCGCCTCCATCGGCTCGAGAAGCCCGAGTTCCTTCAAGTGACTGCCGAAGACGCGCGTCCGCTCGAACTGCGTCTGGTATTCCTTGAGAAAGTCGAGCACCCTGCCGGCGTAGGCCGTCGGCTTACCGTCAGCGTCGAAGAGCCGCTCGCCGCGGCCGTCGGTGTTGAAGCCGGGGTGGGTGTCGTCGATGCACAGCGTGAGCGTCTTCTGATCGGGGCTCGCGGAGAAGACGAACGGATAGCGGCGGACGAAGGCCGGCACGTACTTCGCCTGCCAACGGGCGTCGGCGGAGACGTAGAGATTCTGGTGCGAGCGAACGCCGAGCACTGCCACAGGCATGACGTCTTCGCCGGAGGCGGTGAAGACGATCGCGTATTCGGAGGCCGCGGCGAGAATCTCGATCGCCGTCAGCGGCACCGCGTTGATGCCGGAGGCGAAGGCATAGTCGGGGACCGGCTCGAAAGAGAGATCGCGGTGGGCCGCGGAGCTCAAGGGCACGGCCGATTCGTAAATGAGCAGTTGCTTCGCCATGACAAGGTTCCTCGGAAGAGAATGCCTGGTGGGGACGCGCGGCACGGCGGCCGCGTCCGTCAGATTCTACGGTGCCACCACCTTCGGGGGTGGTGGCGTGGGGATGGGCTCTGATACGGCTGTGACACTCAATCGGTTCGGTTGGGGGGCCTGGGTGGCGATGCTCACATCTGGCGGATGAGGTCGAGGCACATCGCCCGCACCTTCCCCGGATTGACGTTCGGGTTTTTCTTCTTCGCCTGGCCGATGAGCCCGGCGGCGGCCTGCTCCTTGCCCCCCTTCACGTCGGCGACGACGCGCGGGTTCTCGGCAAGGAGCTCGCGGCAGAGCGTGATCAGTTCGTCGTCGTCGACTGCAGCGATCCCCATTGAGGCGACGACCTCGTCGACCGTGCGGCCGCTGCCGAGGACCTCGGCGAAGATCTCCCGGGCTCGGCTGGTGTCGAAATCTCCCTTCGCCACCCGGCCGATGATGTCGGCAACAGTGGCGGGGCGGACGGGGAAGGCGTCGATCGATCCGCCACGCTCGTTGAGCGTCCGGAGCACGTCCTGCTGCATCCAGTTGCTCGCCACCTTCCCCTCGCCGACTCTCTCCGCGAGATCCTCGAAGTAGGCGACGAGCTCACGCCCCTGATTGACGAGGACATCGGCGTCGTAGGCGGGGATCTTCCACGTGGCCGCGAGCTTCTGACGGAGCACCGACGGCGGATCGCCCATCGCCTCGCGCGTGGCGGCGAGCCATTCGTCCGACACCGCCACCGGCACGAGGTCGGGCTCGGGGAAGTAGCGGTAGTCGCTCGACTCCTCCTTGTGGCGCTGGGCCCGGGTGACGCCGGCCGGATCGTCCCAGCCGCGGGTCTGCTTCGGGGTCTTCCCCATCTCGGCCTTCGTCGCCTGCCATTCCTCGTACTGGCGAGCGACTTCGTAGACCAGCGCCCGCTCGACGGAGCGGAAGCTGTTCATGTTCTTGATCTCGACGATCGGCGTCTTGGCGATCCGGCCGCCGTCGCAGGGGATGTGAAGGTTGACGTTGGCGTCGACCCGCAGGCTCCCCTCCTGCATGTTGCAGTCGCTGACGCCGAGGTAGACGAGCAGCAACTTGAGTTCGTTGAGCCAGGCGCGGGCCTCCTGCGGCGACCGCAGGTCGGGCTCGGTGACGATTTCGCACAGCGGCGTGCCGGCCCTATTCAAATCGATCCGCGTGTCGCCGGTGCCGGCCGCCTCGTCGTGCATGCTTTTCCCGGCATCCTCCTCGAGGTGGACGCGGGTGATGCGAACGTTCCTCGAGAGGGCTCCCTTCGGATCGACCACCTCGAGGGCGCCTTCCGACGAGAAGGGGAGGTCGAACTGCGAGATCTGATAGCCCTTGGGGAGATCGGGGTAGAAGTAGTTCTTCCGATCCCACTTCGTGAACGGAGCGATCTTGCAGCCGAGGGCCAGTGCCGCCCGGACGGCAAGTTCGAAGGCCGTTCGGTTCATCACCGGGAGCGACCCGGGAAGCCCGAGGCAGGTCGGGCAGACGTGCGTGTTGGGCGGGGCGCCGAACGTGGTGGAGCAACCGCAGAAGAGCTTCGTCCGCGTCTGCAGTTGGACGTGGACCTCGAGGCCGATGACAGTGGTGAAGGGCGCGGCGGCGGTCGGTGTGGCGGTCACGGGGGGCGCTCGTGAGGGACTTCGGGAGGAGGGCTTGGCCGACGTCGGGAACGCCGGGGGATCGGCGTGGTGGCGTGTGTGTCAGCGGGGCCGGGCGGCGATGGCGGGACGGCGGCGGTGCCAGTCGGTGAGGTGCTGGTAGCGGTCGGTGGCCCGGAGGAGGAGCGGCTCGGCGAGGGCCGGGGCCTGAAGCTGGAAGCCGATCGGCAGGCCTCCCTTGGTGAAACCGCAGGGGAACGAGATCCCTCCGACGCCGGCGAGGTTGGTGCAGACGGTGTAGAGATCGACGAGATACATCGCCAGCGGGTCGCCGCTCTTCTCGCCGAGCTTGAAGGCCGCCGTCGCCGATACCGGCCCACCGATGAGATCGACCTTCTCGAAGGCGTCGAGATAATCTTGGCGGATGAGGCGGCGGACCTTCAGCGCCTTGGCGTAGTAGGCGTCGTAGTAGCCGGCGGAGAGGGCATAGGTGCCAAGCATGATCCGGCGCTTCACCTCCGGACCGAATCCCTCGGCCCGGCTGCGGCAGTACATCTCGACAAGCGACGACTCGAATCCGCCACCTGAGGCCGGAGCGCCCCCGGGCTCGGCCCGGTGTCCCTGCCCGGGCTCGGCCCGGTGGCCCTTCCCGGGCTCGGCCCGGTGACCATAGTGAGCTCCGTCGTAGCGAGCCAGATTGCTCGACGCCTCGCAGGGAGCGACGAGGTAGTAGGTGGCGACGCCGGCATCGGCGTGCGGCATGTCGATGTCGATGATCGTCGCCCCGGCTGCCCGGAAGGCGGCAAACGCCTCCTCGACGGCATGGGCCACCTCCGGGTCGAGACCGGCCCCGAAGTGCGCCGGCACCCGGCCGATCCGCACCCCTTCCAGCGGCCGCTCGAGATCGCTGCCGTAGGCAGGGACGGGGAGGTCGAGCGAGGTGGCGTCGCCGGGATCGTGGCCGGCGATCGTTTCGAGCATCAGCGCGCAGTCGGCGGCGGAACGGGCCATCGGGCCGATCTGATCGAGGCTCGACGCGAAGGCCACCAGCCCCCTCCGGCTCACCCGGCCATAGGTCGGCTTCAGGCCGGTGATCCCGCACAGGCCCGCCGGCTGCCGGATCGATCCGCCCGTGTCGGAGCCGATCGCCACCGGTGCCATGTCGGCAGCCACGCAGGCCGCTGAGCCGCCGCTGGAGCCGCCCGGTGCCCGGGTGAGATCCCACGGGTTGTGGACTGGCCCGAAGGCGGAGTTCTCGTTTGATCCCCCCATGGCAAACTCGTCCATGTTCGTCTTGCCGACGATGACGGCGTCGGCGGCGCGGAGCCGCGCCACCACCTCGGCGTCGTATGGGGGGCGGAAGCCGGCGAGCATCTTCGAGGCGCAGGTCGTCGGCAGGTCGGACGTGCACAGCGCGTCCTTGACCGCCACCGGGAGCCCGGCGAGGGGGCCGAGCGGCTTGCCTGCCTTCCGCTTGGCGTCGACCGCGGCGGCGGTGCGGAGGGCCCCTTCCCTGTCGACTGCGAGGAAGGCGTTGATCTGGCCGTCGAGCCTTTCGATCCGTTCAAGGAAGGCCTCGGTGGCCCGCAGGGCCGTCAGGTCGCCCTGGCGGACGGCGGTGACGAGGTCGACGGCGGACATGTCGGAGGGTTGCATGGCGGGTGCGCGGCTCAGGGAGGCGGGGGAGCCCGAGGCTCGGAGAAATCTGCGGGGATCACGGAATCAGCCGATCAACCGGGGCGTCAGGGAATGAGCCGGGCCGTCAGGCGGCACCGGTGTCTCCGAGGACTGCCGGAACGAGGAAACACTCGCCGTCGTGGCGGGGAGCCGACTGCAGCGCCTCCGCGGTAGTCAGGGAGGGCTTGGGCACATCCGCACGGAAGACATTCTGCGTGTCGAGCGGATGGGCCAGTGGCGCGACGTCCGCGGTATCGATCTGCTCGAGTTGGCCGACGAAGCCGACGATCGTCGACAGCTCGCGGGTCATCGTGTCGAGGTCGGCGTCGGAGAGGGCCAAGCGGGCGAGGAGCCCGACTTTGGCGACGTCGTTGCGGGAGAGGGACATCGTCGACCTCGCAGATGGGGAATGGCAAACCTCAGCCGACCGGCCGGGCACCAAAGCTACCATGCCGCCCCGCCGGGGCTGATCGTGTCGGCTCCGGGCCGTCGCGAAACCGCGAACTCAGTTCGCGGTCCGCATCGCCACGGGCCCGATCCTCGTTGACGGACTCCTGTAGGCCGATGGCCACCGAGCGTGACTGTCAGCGAAGCGGTCAGCGAGGAACGGTCAGGGACGAGCGCGGGGGCCGGACGGCACCACTTCCGGCGTGGTGGGCTTGGCCTTCTCGACGCTCGGCAGGCGGAAGGGCTGCTGGCGCACGAGTTTCGTCACCTTGCCCCCCTTGATGCACTGCGTGCAAACAAGGAGCGTCTTGGCGGTGCCGCGGCCCACGGT